>JAQVOX010000135.1 GCA_028702435.1 Desulfotomaculaceae bacterium
ATTACCTTTCGGAATCTGTCAGATCTCCAAGGTACGCTAAAACTCCTTTGTGCACTCGCCACGCTCTTATGACCCCGGCGGAACCTGCAAGCCCTCGCGCTATCGGTCTTGCATTGTTGCCTGCGACTTTGAAGACAGTATCGGCTTCCGCTTGTAGCACTTACGAGGCTGAATCGCTTCACGCTTTCGCATTGCGGCTCTTGCACTTCCCTGCCTACGCTTAAACCTGGCCTCACGGCTTCGGCTCCAAGGCTGGGTTCTGATTGTTCGCTAAACTTTATCAGTGACAGGTCTTTCACCTGCCGGGACTCTTAGCGCCGAACTGGCGCACCTCCAGCAGAGCCCTATCCTCTTGGTGGGAAAGAGCCATAAATAGCTTAACCAAAATATTGGCTGAAAAAACCATTTACACAAAATAATTGACACTCCCTATTAATAAATCAGTTAATATAAATGCTATATATAAGTTGGCACATTATATCAACACCGGCCGTGTTAGTTATGATGAAGTTACTGACTTGGGGAAATATCAGCTTAGACGCATTAACTATCAACCCCAAAACACTAATATATACGATAAAGACCTTTCTCCTGAAGTAATTAACCAACATTTATTGTGGATTAGTGCAGAAAATGACTTAAAGTACAATAGTTCTATACTTAGCAACCTTCCTAACGCCGCAAAAAATCAAGCATATTCCGAACTTAAAGCATGGGCATGGCAGGAACGAGATATTGCTACAGCTGTATGGGCAACCCTTCTGGCTATTTCAATCATTTCGCTAATCGTTATGTTAAGGCAAGTCATTCAACGCACGCTCGGCATGAAACAAACGAGTCAGCCTTGCTCAGCACCAGTAAAACAGGCTATGCCAAATAAGGATAGTAGCAGGAGAGAATAGACAAGCGCGCCCGGAGAAATTAATTGGTGTAGCTGCCCCTCTTCTTTATAACCCCCAAAAACTATTCGCCGCAGCTGATCAGCTATCCAATGTAAGGTTTTCAGCATAGCTAACTAGAGTTTTTAGCCTGCTTTTATCCTGTTACCAGGGGCTAATTTGATTAGCTCTTACCCTGTGTCTTATTCTGTAACACCTGTTTAAATATTGTCGGTAAATTTTCTTAGCCTGCCGGAAAGTCTCCCGGTTCCAGCCTACAGCTTTGGCGGCTATATCACGGGATTTTACACCTGGTTGAGCTTGTGCAAAATTTTGCACCTCCAATTTTTGTTGATACTGATTACTTCCCTGCCGCCCTGCCAGTGATTCCTCAATCCTCCGGGCTATCTCGGTCTTCTCGCTGACTGTCATTGTCATACTGGTTTGAATAATGTCGGTAAATTGTTTCCCTGGCAGTGCTAACTCACGCCTCAATTTTGAGGGACGAACACTGCCGGCTGCAAAATAAAAAGGGTATCCACAGTGTGGACACCCTCATAATAAGGCAATTTTTCTGTTGGTCTTTGGCATTATTATTTATCGATTCGGCTATTAAGCCAGCCAGCTATTTTATCTCTATACACCACGTATTTTGATTTTGGTTTATGTACTGGAACCTTACAATATTTATTTTTTAGAGTCCTGGCTATATTATTAACACTTAGCTTATTCACAACTATATTCATAGCAAGACAATACATTTTCTTTTTTGGAGCCGTAATAATATATCCGTTCTCTTCAATAAATATGATAGTGGCCATCATTGCAGTCCTTTTGTTACCGTCATGGAAGCAATGATTAAGCGCCAGTGAGCGCATCAAGGCAGCTGCTTTGTGAAATATATCTGGGTAAAGATCTTTGCCGTCAAAAGTTTGTTGCGGTCCACCGAGAGCAGAAAGCAACAAAGAGGAGTTTTTAACTCCCCTTAATTCTTTACCTTCCTGGTTATAATAATCACTGAAATACGCATCTGCCACTACGAAGTGGATTACTAGGATATCTCTTATATCAATATACTTAACACCCTTAACGCTTGGACAACTCCTTCAAATCGTTCTTAAATCGTTCAGCTGTCTTGACAACTTTCTCAATATAATCAACTGAAACCTTTTTCTGCCATCCTTTTTCAAGTCCAAGTTCACGGAGTTGATGAGGTGGCAAATCAATGCTTTGAATCTTATTTACAAACTTTGTCACGCTTACCCCCTCCTCCTTTTTGAAGCTTGTAGTGTTATTATATTTGTTATTGAATTTTTTAGCAATAGCCAAAATGGCACTAATCAGCTTGATATTAATTGCTTTTCTTCCCCCTTTCGGTGTTTTATTTACTAATATGCACCGAAAGGCAAAAAATGATAACTACTCCGGCCCGGTGGTAAGCCCACCTTCCAGCATCGTTAGAATTTCCAAAACCCCGGACACTGGACAACAACCTCCAGCTCCACCCCGTCAATGGCTCCGGCAGCCGGTTCTGTCACCATGCCCGGCCACCGCTCCATTGGCCACTGACAAAGACACTGCATCCTTAAAAAGGCGGACAATCCTTATCATGATCTATCTTCGCTGGGTTTTGCTTTTCGTTTAGGATGTCGTTAAGCATCTCTGTTAATCCTTTAACAACTTGTGCATTTTTCCCGGTTATCTTAACTTGTTCCCCGTCTGTATCGGTTAATATAACCTGCCTTGGTGGGAAATCTATCACATTATCTTTCTGCCGGTTACCGCCTTTTTCAAAAAAACTCATCTAACCAATCACTATCCAACTGGTCAGTTATTTTTTTTAAAAGCCTTATAGCTGCTTCCCTGGTTGTCCCTTCGTGAATTTGTACTCTCCGTTGTTTTACAACAACTAAGCATTAAAAGCCACTTAAAAGTCCGAGAAATCGGGCTTTTCTTTTGTCAATCTTTGTGCATATTTGCGTTGTGTATTGTGGTGTATTAGGATATAATGGGGTTAGAGGTGAATTTATGTATCTAAAGAAAAGCATGAGTAATGGCAAACCCTATTTATCTTTTGTCCAAGGTTATAGGCAAGATGGGAAAGTAAAACAAAAAACGATTGAGAAACTTGGCTATCTTGAAGATCTTGAAAAAGAATACCCTGATCCTATCGCCCATTTCAGGCAAGTCGCAAAGGAACGTTCCAGGAGTGAGCCTTCTCAAAAAACGCTGGAACTGAACCTATTAGCAAAGCTTCCGGATAAGGCAGCGCTACGCAAAAATCTTGGTTATGCTGTACCAAAGGCAGTGTACTCTTTACTTGGACTTAGAGAATATTTTCAGAACAAACAAAGGCATCTGAAAGTGGATTACAATCTAAACAGTATCTTCAATCTCCTTATTTTTAATCGCTTTTTATTTCCTTCATCAAAAAAGAGCGCCTTTGAAACCAAGAATTCCTTTTTTGAATCCTTCAACTTTTCATTAACCGACATTTACCGCGCTTTGGATTACTTCGCCGGGTATTCAAATGAAATCCAACAGCATCTCCATGGCAGAATATGCGAACTTGTTGGAAGGGACAGCCTGCTTGGATATTATGATGTCACCAACTATTACTTCGAGATCCCCTATGAGGATGAAGATGTGTACGATGAGGACGGAAATATGATTAAAAAGGGCCAAAAAAAACGTGGGCCATCCAAAGAGCACCGCAAGGATCCCATTATTCAGATGGGACTCCTCATGGATTCAAATGGAATCCCAATGGCCTTCAACACTTTTTCCGGGGGTGAAAGTGAAAAGCTCTCCCTCCTGCCAACAATTCGCCGTGTAAAAAAAGATTTCGCCTTGGAACGTGTTATCGTTGTGGCCGATAGGGGGCTTAATACCAGTGATAATACCGCTTTTCTTTCGGGCAAGAACCACGATGATATGGTAGGTAATGATGGTTATGTTTACGGACAAAGTGTTCTCGGTGCCGACAAACAATTCAAAAAATGGGTGTTAAATCAGGAAGATTACTTAGTAGACAAAAAAGAAGATAAGGATGGGAATACCTTCTTTTTTAAGCACAAATCCCGGATTTATGCAAAGAAAATACAGCTAGAGGGAAGGGACGGTAAACGCACCCGCAGGATGGAAATATATCAGAAGCAGATGGTTTATTATTCCGAAAAGTATGCCAGGAAACAGAAAAAAGATAGGGATAGGGCTATTGCCAAGGCAAAGGAGCTGATTGCCAATCCCGGGAAATATACAAGGGCTACCAGCTTTGGGGCGGCCGGCTATGTAAGTAATATCAAGTTCCTCAAGGAAACAGGTGAAATACCCGACGGTCTAGTTCTATCTTTGAACGAGGCAAGAATCCGTGAAGAAGAAAAATATGACGGATACTATTCCATTGTTACCAGTGAAAAGCATTTATCTGATACAGAAATTCGGGATATTTACAAGGGACTTTGGGAAATCGAGGAATCCTTTAAAATAATTAAAAGCGAATTCAAGGCGAGACCTGTGTATGTAAAAAAAGATGAACACGTGGAGGCACATTTCCTGATCTGTTTTGTAGCACTGGTAATCATGAGGGTTCTTGAACAGATGCTACGGAAAAAACATACCGTAAAGCAAATTCGTAATTCGTTGATTAACTATTCATGCTCCCATTTGGAACAAAATTATTACCTGTTTGATTATCGAGATGATGTAATAAAGTCCTTTGAATCCATCTTTAATTTTGACTTAAGTAAAAAAATTATGTCCAAGGCCGAGATTAAAAAAATTTTGCAATACAAAAAAAGGTGTGAATACACTACAACTTTATGACAAAAAACAAAACCCGCTAGTCCTTTATAACGCTGGGCTAACGGGTGTTTTTTGGTCATTTTTGCTGTAAAACTCAGG
>JAQVOX010000025.1 GCA_028702435.1 Desulfotomaculaceae bacterium
CTATCCGAACACATATTGGAGAAAATCATCTTAGTTCTGTTATTATTTATCGGGTTATTGCTCATTGGTGAATCCTTTTACCCGTTTGTTACAGGGGGACTTCAAGCGCCTTTCCTAGTCTTGCTTCTTATAGGTCTAACATTCGGAATAGTGATTGGCATGATTAGCAGCCTGCTGGGAGTTGCCGGGGGAGAGTTAATTATCCCTACATTAATTCTTGTTTTTGGCGCTGATATTAAACTGGCTGGAACTGCCAGCATCCTGATCAGTCTGCCAACAGTAATTATTGGACTTAGTAGACATTATGCTAATGGCGCCTTCAAGCAAAAACAAGAGCTTTCTGAATTAGTTCTGCCTATGGGGATCGGATCTATCATCGGCTCATTTATTGGCGGAGTGCTAATTTTTTATGTTTCCGGCAGTTTGTTAAAACTGATACTTGGAATAATATTAATAATTTCTGCAGTTAAAATATTTGCTAAAGTACGCAATAAAAAAGTATCTTGATTGTACGTATGTGCGGTGGGATTGGAGAATACAAAATGAAACTACGCAAAATGCTCGGTAGCGCTGATTCATCGTACATTGGGTATTGATTTTACTAAAAAAGAGATAATTATATCATGGGGACAACAGCGGTGTTACCGGAAATGGACACCGGTATATGTCTGCAAGTAGTAACCATTACTATATTGTTAAATTTTCATAATAAGTGTATTATTACAGTAAAGAGTAATCTTTGGCTAAAATATGATAAGTGCTATTATACGAGGAGGTTGAAGCAATGGCGGCAAAGGATTTGTTAGATAAGGGTGCGGTGCTTCAGCGGGATAAAGAAACGTATGCTGTTGTTCCTCACATGCCTGGTGGTTTGGTAACTCCGGATGCGTTGAGAAAAATAGCAGATGTAGCGGAAAAATATAATGCTAAGGCTTTAAAGTTGACCTCTGCTCAACGTCTGGCGATTGTTGGATTAAAGGAAGAAGATCTGGAGGGTGTCTGGCGTGATCTGGAGATGAAGCCCAGCCATGCCATCGGGCTTTGTGTGCGCAGCATCAAGTTTTGCCCGGGAACAGCTTTTTGCAAACGGGGACAACAAGATTCTGTAAGCCTGGGATTAAAACTGGATGAACGTTACCACGGCTATGAACTGCCCAGCAAGTTTAAAATGGGTATCAGCGGCTGCGCCAATTCCTGCGGGGAAAATCATTTCCGTGATGTGGGCGTAATGGGTATGCCTAAAGGGTTCAAGTTGATGGTAGGCGGAAACGGCGGCGTTACTCCACGTATTGCCCGGACCATTTTTGAAGGGCTGGATGAAGAACAAGTAATGGAAAAGGTCGACAAGATCGTAAAGATATATGCTGAGGGAGCCAAAAAGCACGAGCGGCTAGGTAAGTTTATCGAGCGGATTGGTCTGGAGGAGTTTAAAAGCAAAATTGAGTAATGAGAGGCAATCAGACCCCGGTAGTAATAATTCGCCGCAATAGTTTTATGCTGGTTTATTAATGTGACCGGCAACGATTGTACTGGTTATGTTGTACGCCAACTAATTATTAATGAGGTGGTTTAAATGGAACACAAGTTACCGGCATTACCTTTTGCCAGCCATGCGCTTGCTCCTGTGATATCGCAAGAAACAATTGAATATCATTACGGGAAGCATCACCAAACCTATGTCAACAACCTTAACAAGTTGATTTTGGGAACCGAATATGAGGAAATGAGTTTAGAGGATATTATTAAGAAATCCTCGGGCGGCATATTTAATAACGCTGCTCAGGTATTTAACCACACTTTCTATTGGAATTGCCTGAGTCCCAATGGAGGGGGAGAACCGACCGGGAAGCTGGCTGAAGCAATTGGCAATAGTTTTGGTTCGCTGGCGGCCTTTAAAGAGAAATTTAATGCGACAGCTGTAGGTACATTCGGATCCGGCTGGGCCTGGTTGGTTAAGAATGCTGACGGCAGCCTGTCTATTGAAAGCACCAGCAACGCGGCTACCCCGATAACCGGGGGGAAAACTCCCTTATTGACCTGCGATGTTTGGGAACACGCTTATTATATAGACTATCGGAATGCCCGGGCTTCCTATGTAGAGAAGTTTTGGGATATTGTTAACTGGGGTTTTGTTGCTGAAAATTTTGGCAGTAACTAATCAAAAATGAAGTAAAATCGGCCCACATTTTTCTGTGAGTGAAGAATGTGGGCCATTTACATCAAATTATCTGATGTCGATGGCCTTACCCCAGCTATTATATTGATCGGCATGGGCTAATATGAAAATTTGACGATTAGGTAATTGCTTTTCCAGGATATTTTGTACTCTTGCTAGTCTTGCTGCATCGGTGCCGGTGAAAGGGTCATCAAAGATCAGGGGCAATCTTACATCTCCCGCTAAAAGATCGGCTACAGCAAACCGCAGTGCCAGATAGACCTGATCACGGGCGCCCTTGCTCAGGCTTTCAGTGGCGATTGGACGCCCGTTTTCCTTAATGCCCAGGTTTAACTGATCATCCAACACAATCTGCCGGTCCTTCACGCCCGAGATCTCCCGGCAGTAGCCTGTGGCCTTCTCCTCCAACCGCTGCCGGTAGGTTTGCCTGTACTCGGTAATGGCCGTGCCAAGTTCCCGGTGGGCCAGCGCCAGGGCTTGGGCCCGCTGCTCCATGCGTGCCAGCTCTTCTTTTAATTCCTTGAGTTCAACTTCAGTGGCAGCAATATTGATCGGGTTTACGCCTTCCAACCGGGCCAGCTGCCGGTAAAGTTCCGACCTTTGCGCCTCTAAACCGCTGATATTTTTACCTATCGCCCGGAGGGCTGCCTCCATCTCCTTCATTTTTTGCTGCACCGCTCCCGGATCGTCTGCCTGGGCCGGCTCCGGCAGGCCGGGATACTTATCTATGTGCAGCTGCCACTTCATCATTTGGCCTGCCGCCTGGTCATTTGCGCGTTGATACTTAGCCAGTAACTGCTCCATATCTGCGACTTGATAATTGTTCAGCAGTGTCACTAGCTTGGTGTTGGTGTCCTCCTTGAGTCTAACCTGCTGCAGGAACTTTTGGTATCGCTGAAGTGCCAGCTGCGGGCTGTTTTCATTGGCTTGCAACACCGGCCTCAAATTTTGCTCCCATTCCTGCTGCTCCTCCTGCAACTGTTTTATTTTCCCCTCTTCTTCCGTTATTTGTTTTCCTATAGCGGCGAGCTGAAGCAGCAAGACTTCTTTTTCTTTCCTTGCTTCAACCAGCCTGATGGCCTCTTCTTCCCGCTCTAGCCACCAGGTGTCTGTAAGCTTGGACAACTGGTTAACCAGTGACCCAATATTTTTGATGCTCCCGGCCAAATCTTCCCCCAGCAATACTTTCAAGGTCACCGCAAGATAGCGCCATTGTTCGTCAATGCCCGCACTGTTTAACCCGGCTTCCTCAGCAGTTTCCGCCCGGTAGCCAAAGGCCGACTCGGCAAAATTGTTATTGGCAGTTTCCAACCGCTTTTGCTCCTTCGCCAAATCCTGCCACTCGTCATATGCTGCCTGGACATCCACATAGATGTCAGTAAATTTTTTGATTGCCAGCTGAAAGTCTGCCCCGGCTTTTTTCTTTTCCAGCCACCGCTGCTCTAAAACACCCATTTCAATCCCGGCCAATTCATCCTTAATTATCTTCAACCGGCGCTCATCCTCTGCATAACTCTTCAACCGCTCCACCAATCGGGCTAACTCCAGGTCATCCGCCTGGGAAAAAGAGCCGAGCTGCTGGTCACATTTGGCCATCTGCCCCTTAAGCGATGCCAGCTCACGCTGCACGGCCTGGTGCTTGCTGTTACCCGGTGCTTTTAATTTTTCATAGAAAAAACCGGCAACAGCCACACCGGCCAGGAAGGCCAGGAGCAGGCCCATGCCCAGCATGACCAGGTTGCCCGTGCCAAGCATGAAAAAGGCAACAAAGGCAAAGACAGCCCCGCCAAAGATGCGAACCCCAACGGGGGCTTTTTTGGGCTCAGCCGGATCCTGCTGCTTTTCCAGTTCCCGTTGTTTTCCGAGCAGCTGCCATTTCTCTGCAGCCGCCGCTGCTGCCTGGGCCGGCAGTTCCTTCAAATCGCCGAATTTAACCAGGTGTTCTTTTTGCGCCTTCTCCCAGGCTTTTGTCTTGTCTGCCGCATGGAGATAAGCCTGTTCTGCTTTTTCTGCAGCGGCAGACAAAGCTAGCCGGGTCTGGCTGCTATTACAAATTGCAGCCAGCTCAACTTCTGACGCTGCCTCGAAAAGGCCGTAGGGATCTGAAAGACGGCGATTTACTTCCATCAACTTTTTTCGTTCTGACCGGAAGGCTTCCCAGGCTTTGAGTCCGGCTGCGGCATTGCGCCGCAGCCCTTTTATTTTTCCCACCGGATCAGAGCCAAGCCTTTCCCAGCCCCGATAATCTTTAGTTGAGTCAGACAGCTCCTCCTGCCTTGCTAAACCCTGTTGCCGGCTGACAAGCAATTTTCCGGCTGCCCCGGAAGCTTTCCCTATTTCGAGGTTTAAATAGACCAGTTTCTCCAGACCTTCCGACAGCTCGGCAGGAGCATTGGCAAACTCCGGGTATTGCGCCTGGAGAGCTTCTTCAATCATATGTAATTCTTCTTTTATTCTACTTACTTCCCTGATGGCAATCTCCAGGTTACCTCGCTCTTTAGCGTCTGCCGTGTATTTACCGGCTAGCAGCTGCCAACCGGACCAGGCCTGACGGGCACTGTTTTTTTGCTCCTGCTCCTGGCGCGCCTTCTTTAGCTCGCCCTCAATTTCCGCGACCTTAATCTGGATATTGAGCAAGCTATCTGCAACCTGCTGCCCGGAGGCTATTTGCTCTTGCAGGGCCTGGATCTTCTCTGCCAGCTGCTCCAAGGCCCCATCTTTGACCATGTTTCTGGCAGTGACGCCCCGGTAATTAGGTCCAGTGAACTTAGTCAGTTTTTTAAGCTTTGTTAGCAGCCACTCTAACGCATCCTGAAAAGAGGCGCCTTTACCTCCTGCCAGTAAGCCCTGGAGGTCGGCGCCGATTTGACTTACTTCCGGAAGGGGCTGGGATATAAAAAATGTGGCCTCAAAAAGTTCCTGGCTGCTGATGCCCAGGATTCTACGCACTGCCTCTTCATAGCTTTTTAGAGGCTTGCGGGCTTCAGGGTTATGCTGCCCTTCCACCAAAAGCTCGCGTAAACCATTGTTGTCTTTCAACTCCCAGAGAGCTACCTGGTGCGTGTCAAAATCGCGCTGGATTTGATAGCGTCTGCCGGCAGCAGACAAGAATAATTCACCGCGGCAGGCTGCAGGCTGATTCCAATTGCGAAACCTTTCCAGGTTAAAGGAAGCTGCACTGCGCTGGCGGTGGGTCAAGCCAAAGATAGTAGCCAGCAATCCCGCCATCATGGTGGTTTTACCGGTTTCATTGGCGGCAATATACCCGTTTATCCCTGGCGTAAATGAAAAGGTAGTTGCTTCCCGGTAGGGGCCAAAACCCTGCAGAATGAGTTTTTCAAAAACAATAACGTTTCCCGCCATTATCCGGCCCTCCCCTCAAGCGCCGCCAATCCCTGCAGCATCGCCTGCTCCAGCACCTTTTTTTCCAGATCATCACTTGTTGTTTCAAGCCGTTTCCGGATTCGCTTTACAAACAAGCCCCTGATAGTCGGTTCACCGGCAATGGCGTCCAAGAAATGGTCGGAAAAATACTGCGCTGCATTGCTCAGTTCCAGGTAGAAAAATGCTTCTTCTAAATCCTCCAGCAACCGCTCCTCGCGGATATGAAACCTGGGCGTCCCGGTAAGAGTCAACCGAAGCATTTTTTGCGGATCGGAGTAACTCAGGCAGTGGGCTTTAAGCTCATTGTGGTCGTTGAACATAGCTGTGTCCAGAGAGAGGCTTTGCCGGGGCCTTAGGGCAGCGGGCGGTTTTTCCAAGGTGACCTTGGCTCCATCCCAACCGACCACAGTGAAATGACCGGAGCCCGGATCGCTGAAGCTCTTAAACTCCACCGCGCCCGAATAAACAGCGATGCCGCTGCCGATGGGTCTGCTGCTGAACTGGTGATAGTGTCCTAGCGCAATATAGTTATAGCGCGCACCGGTCAGTTTCGCGGTTGTCAGCGGCAGGCTTCTGTCTCCAAGCCCCTCCCAGTCCAGCGAACCGTGAAAAGCGCCGATATGGAAGCCCGGCTCATCGAGACGCGGGTAAACAAGGTCGGCAGTTTTGGTAAGACCGCCTGTATAAGCCAGGGAGTATACATGCACCAGTGTATCCTGCACCCTGTGGCTCAGGCAGTGGGCAGGCATAGGATTAGTCACCAGAAACCCCGGCCAATCCGCGCTTTGCCTGCGATAGACCGATTCCCGGTAGGTAATTTCATCATGGTTGCCAGGTATAGTGACAACCAGCATGCCCTGACCGGTCAGACGGCTTAACTGCCGCAGAGTTTCGCGAACTAACGTGGCTTCCGGCTGATATTTTTCAAACAAATCTCCCACAATGAGCATACCTTGAAGGTTGCTTTCAGGCGCCAGGGCGTAGTCAACCGCCTTTTGAAGCAGCTGATCCCGCTCCTTCCTGCGGATCTTCCTTTTCTCATCGGGCAGGTATTTAGGCTCCCAACCCAGATGAAGGTCAGACAAATGCATAAGTCTGATCGCTACTGCACCTCCGGTCTCGGTTCATAACAGTAGGGTCGCATAAACAGCTGTCAAATGATTAAGCCTAAGATTAGAGCTCACAATAATTATACCAAAATTATACCAAAAAGCCCGCAGACGGCTAGCTTTTTGTCCGGGACAAGGAAACTTTGCTAATCTTCCAGCAAAATCCTGTGATTCAGCGTACCCGGGTTTCTTAATGGCTTATACTTTGTATGCTAACTATGATAAAATAAATTCTAGAATTTATTTTATAGGGATAACGGGAGCATCGGCCGGGTACAGGAAGTGATCGAGTGATGGTCAAACAGCACAATATCCGTGCTTATATTTTACTTTTCATTTAAAAGAAATGGTCTTGGGCGAGTTTTTTTGTTATGCTTGTCAAAAAGATGTTAAAAGATCTAAGGAAGGCGTAGTCATATTCAAAAGGGCTTATAAAAGTTGACTAATTAGCAAAAAGGGGCAATAAAATGGAAAATGCCAGAACTTTTGAAAAAGTTTGCGCAATCTTAAATGAATATAACCACAATTATTACCAGCTCATACCTATCCTGGAAGCCGTGCAAGAGGAATACCGGTATCTGCCTGAGGAAGTGATGGCCTTTATTGCTATCTCTCTGGGAATTTCTCCTGCCAATGTGTTTGGAGTGGCCTCTTTTTATTCTCACTTTACCTTTACGCCGAAAGGTAAATATGTGATTAAAGTTTGTGATGGTACCGCTTGCCACGTCAAAAAATCAGCCGACATCATCAAGGCCATGGAAGAGCAGCTTGAGTTGCAAACCGGGCAGAGGACGACCGGTGATATGCTTTTTACAATCGAAACGGTTTCTTGTTTGGGCGCCTGTGGGCTGGCTCCGGCCATTGTCATTAATGATGAGATAGTGTACGGGTTGCTGACCCCCGAAAAAGCTGTGAAACTGATTAAAGACATCCAGGCCAAGGAGGTGCCCGGCAGCAATGAACCAGGTGAGCATTGAGGACAGAAAAAACACGTATGAAAAGAATAGTAAAAAAATTATTAAACGGGTCATCATCTGTGCTGGGACAGGTTGTGTTGCCAATGGTGCTTTAGGTGTTTATAAAGAGTTTCTCAAAGAAATTAAAAAAAGCGGGCAGCAGGTTGTTGTTAGTCTGGAGGCTGAAGCGGAAGGTTACCTGGTCTCCCAAAGTGGCTGCCAGAGGTTCTGTCAAAAGGGGCCGCTGGTTACAATCTTTCCGGAAAGAATCGTCTATTGCCTGGTTAAGAATGAAGATGTAGCTGAGATTGTTGAAAAGTCTCTGGTTAGTAACGATGTTGTCAATCGCCTGCTGTATAAAAAGCCTGGTTACGGGACTGCCTGCCGGACCATTGACGACATCCCTTTTTATAATAGACAGTACAGGCTGCTCCTCGAACAGTGCGGCTATATTGACCCGGAGGATATCAATGAATATATTGCCTGTGGGGGTTATGAAGCAGCTCAAAAAGCTTGTACCAAGCTCACTGACTTAGAGATTTGCCGGCTCATCCAGGATTCCGGTTTGAGAGGAAGGGGCGGGGCAGGTTTTCCCACCGGTGAGAAATGGAATATTGCCAGGATTCAGTTTGCGGGTAGAAAGTACATCATTTGTAACGGCGATGAAGGCGACCCGGGCGCATTTATTGACCGCAGCATAATGGAAGGCAATCCCCACAGTGTTATAGAGGGGATGATTATTGCTGCCAAAGCGGTTGGCGCCGACTATGGCATAATCTATGTCCGTAAGGTTTATTCCCTAGCGGTTAAGAGGACCAGAAAGGCTGTGCTTGATGCTGCCGAAGCGGGGATTTTAGGTAAGAATATCTTTGGCAGCAATATTAATTTTACGATCATCGTGGTGGAGGGCGCGGGTGCTTTCGTCTGTGGGGAAGAGACTGCTTTAATTGCCACAATCGAAGGGAAGCGGGGTATGCCTCAACCAAAGCCTCCTTTCCCGGTCCAAGAAGGTTTGTTTGGCAAGCCGACGGTGATCAATAATGCGGAAACACTGTCCTTTATTCCGGTGATCTTTAAAATTGGGGCCGAAGCCTTCAGGAATATTGGCACGGTGTCATCATCGGGAACCATATCTTTTGGGCTTACCGGACACGTTGCCAACACGGGGCTGATTGAGGTACCCTTTGGTACAACTTTACGGCATATTGTAAATGAAATTGCCGGCGGGGTGGTGGCTGACGATGGGACAGTGTGTGGCATCAATTTTAAGGCTGTCCAGATTGGCGGGCCTTCCGGAGGCTGTTTAACTCAAGAACACCTGGATCTGCCGATCGATTATGATTCTTTGAAGGAAGTCGGGGCCATGGTTGGTTCCGGTGGGTTGGTAGTCTTGAATAAAAGCACTTGTATGGTAGAGATTGCACAGTTTTTTATGCGATTTGCCCGGAAAGAGTCCTGTGGAAAATGTGTGGTTTGCCGGGAAGGGACTATACAGATGCTGGCCTTGCTGACAGATATTGTGGAGGGGCGTGCCAATTTAAAAACCCTGGATTTACTTGAGGAACTGGCCAACATTGTTCAAGTCGGTTCTTTATGCGGTCTGGGTAAAACGGCTCCCAACCCGGTGCTTTCCACTTTAAGGTATTTCAGGGATGAATATATAGAGCATGTGGTAAATAAGCGCTGTCCCGCCGGCAAGTGTGCAGCCTTGCAGATAGGAGCATGATATGAGTAAAAGGAAAATGCTGATGGTCGATCATATTCCTGTTCCAATAGGTGATGAAAGAAACCTCTTAGAAGTAATTCGAAAGGCTAATATTGAATTACCTACTTTTTGTTATCATTCTGAAATGAGTATTTATGGGGCCTGCCGGCTGTGTTTGGTAGAAATAGAGGGCCGGGGGCTGCAGCCTGCTTGCTCAACTCTTCCTGAGGAGGGGCTTGTGATTAGCACGAATACCCAGCAAATCCGGGCAATGCGCCGGATGATCCTGGAGTTGATGCTCGCTAATCATCAAGGGGACTGCCCGACTTGTGTTAAGGGTGGGGATTGCCAGCTGCAGCAATTAGCCCATAGGATGGGCGTCGCCAAGATCAGGTTTTCCCGGGTTAAAGAAAGGTTAAGAATTGATGCTTCTTCCCCGGCGATCATCCATGACCCCAATAAATGTATATTATGCGGTGACTGTGTGCGGACATGCAACGAAATTCAGGGGGTGGGTGCGATTGATTTTGCCTACAGCGGCTCTGAATTTGCTGTGGCGCCTTGTTTTGGCAAGAATATGGCTCAGGGTGAATGTGTTGCTTGTGGCCAGTGCTCTCTAGTCTGCCCTACCGGCGCCCTGTACGCGAGGCCGTCAATTAACGAGGTGTGGGCGGCTTTGCATGATCCGGCAAAAACAGTCGTGGCTCAAATTGATCCGGCAGTGCGCATAGCCCTGGGAGAGGATTTTAACCTGGCGGCCGGGACCATTGCTACAGGCCAGATTGTATCGGCACTCAGGAGAATGGGCTTTGACTTTGTTTATGACACTGCTTTTGCGGCCGATCTAATGACTATTGAATTAGGGGAAGAGTTTTTAGAACGCTTGGAAAAAGGAGAAAGGTTGCCAATAATTACCTCCTGTTGTCCCGCCTGGGTAACCTTTGCCGAGCAGCATTATCCGGAATATTTAGATAACCTTTCTACCTGCCGGTCACCCCACCAGATGCTTGGGGCGCTGGTAAAAAATAAGGTGACTCCAGCCAAGGGCGTCAAACCTGAGGACATCGTTGTAGTCTCGATTATGCCTTGCATTGCCAAAAAGGGTGAGGTGCTCCGGCCCGAGTTTTCTACCGGTTACGGCAGGGACGTGGATTATGTGCTGACCACCCTGGGATTGTCTTTGATGATTAAGGAAGCGGGCCTGAACTTCAATCAGCTTGGACAAGATTCCTTTGATATGCCTTTTGGTTTTATTACCGGCGCCGGCGTTATTCATGGCAATTCGGGCGGGGTCACAGAAGCAGTGGCAAGATATGTCAGTGAAAAAGTTAGTGAAAAAAGAAGTGATTATTATGTCTACAGTAATATGAGAAATGGAGCTGAATTACGGGAAATCAAGGTAACGTTAGGAAAAAACAAATTGAATTTAGCTGTGGCCAGCGGGCTAGGCAGCGTCAAAAAGTTAATCAAAAAAATGAAAAAGGGCCAGGCCCATTATGATTTTATCGAAGTCAAGGCTTGTCCCGGCGGCTGCATCAATGGCGGCGGGCAGCCACCCGGCAAAGAGAAGAATATCAAGGCTAAACGGAGTGCCGGACTTTACGATAATGATAAAATGCTGCAGCTGCATAAATCCCGGGAAAATCCATATATTGCGGACCTTTATGAACGATTCCTGGAGAAACCAGGCAGTCAAATTGCTCGGAAATTACTTCATACTCATTACCAGTCGAAAAAACGAGTTTATTTTGACATGAATAATTTAGCCCGGCAAGAATCAAAACAAGCTAAACTAGAGCTTTCTATTTGCTTTGGCACCAGTTGCCTCGTTAAAGGCGCGCAGGGTATTTACAGCGGGATCAACCAGTATCTCAATGAAAACAAAAGTCTGGATAAAGTACAAATTAATACTACTTTCTGCTATGAAAAATGCAGCAGAGGACCGGTGATCCGGATTGGAGAGGAAGTAATCGAGGCCTGTACACTAGAAATTGCTTTAGAAGAGATTGGTCGGCAGCTTAAATAAAAGAGGTGAATGTGATGAACACCGCCAAAGTGCTGCGGACATTATCAGCCAAATGCCGGAATTGTTACCGTTGTGTCCGAGTCTGTCCGGTTAAAGCCATAGGAGTCAGTGATGACCAGGCTTATGTAAATGCCGACCGCTGTATTTTATGCGGCACCTGTGTACGGGAGTGTCCCCAGCATGCCAAGGTTTACAGGAACGACATTGATTTGGCCTCCGATCTGCTCCAGGGCGAAAAGGTGATCGCCAGCGTGGCGCCCTCATTTAGCGCTGTGTACGACGGCTGGAAAGCGAGAAACCTGCCCTCCGCCCTGCGCAAGCTGGGCTTTTTTAAAGTTACCGAGACGGCGGAAGGGGCAGCGCTGGTAGCCCGGCAAACCGAAAAAATGTACCGGGAGGCCACGGCGCCAACAGCTGCAATCTGCACTGCCTGCCCGGTAGTGGTTAGTTATGTTGAAAAATACCGGCCTGAGCATCTGGATAAATTGTTTCCGGTGGTGTCTCCGATGATTGCTCATGCCAGGTTTCTGAAGGCATACTATGGGCCTGACGCAAAAGTAATTTTTATTGGCCCGTGTATAGCAAAAAAGCGTGAGGCCGAGCGAGCGGAATATGCCGGCGATGTAAACGCCGTATTGACTTTTAGTGAGCTTGATCAATGGCTGGCCAGGGAAAATATTTCACTGGAGACCTGCGCTGAAAGCGGTTTTGACAGCATTGGGAAGGTTGGCCACGCTAAGTTGTTTGCCCTGCCCGGTGGTATGCTGAAAACCATGGGCATCGCCCAGGATGGTACACAGCTGGAAGTGATGAATACCAGCGGGATGGAAAACTTAAAAATTCTCTTTGAATCGCCCGACATACTTAAAGATTTAGAAATCATCGAGCCTCTGGTTTGCAATGAGGGCTGTATTAATGGACCCGGCATCGATTCCGGTGATAACTTGTTTCACCGCCGGGCCAATCTAATTAGCTATGCGGCCAGAAGACCGGTGTTGCTGTCGGAACGGGAATCGCGGGATGTTGATGTTACTCTGTCAGCTGATTTTCATACTGGGGAAAATGTTAATGAAGATTTTAATGAGGACAGGATCATAAAAGTACTTAGCCGAATGGATAAGTCAGATCCAGCCAATGAGTTAAACTGCGGGTCCTGTGGCTATTCAAGCTGCCGGGAAAAAGCCAAAGCGGTACTGCGGGGTATGGCAGAGATTGAAATGTGTGTACCCTACATGCGCAAAATGGCCGAGCAGCGCATGGATAAAATTATTGCCAGCAGCCCCAGCGGCATAGTGATTCTTGACCACGCGCTCAACATCCTTGCCATGAACGACTCGTTCTGCAAATTTTTTCTATGCGGCAACAATCTCCTGGGCAGAAACATTTCCTATCTGTTGGATGCCCACAACTTTGAAAAGGTGGCCACAGGGACCCAGGAATTTGCTGAAGAAATTATCTTCTGCTACGGGGAAAATTTTCACCAGATTGTTTACCGGTTACCTGATGAGAACCAGTACGTTGGATTCTTTACCAATGTCAGTGGAACGCTGATCACTGAAGAAAAGATTGATACTCTGAAAAACGAAACAATCAGCAAGGCCCAGGAACTTTTGGACCACCAGACTAAGACGGCTCAGCTCATGGCGAAATTTCTAGGGGAGAGCACCGCGCGGAGTGAGGAACTAGTGGAGAGGCTGATCAGCAGCTATGAAGAAAGCTAAATGGCTCTATATTGAAGATGCCGTGTTCCAGGTTAATAAACGTGATAAACGTACTTGCGGGGATTTCTATCTCTGCCAAAGGACTTATGAGCACACTATTTTTATTCTTTGTGATGGCATTGGCTCAGGGATCAAGGCTAACCTGGCCGCGACCATGTGTGCCAACCGCCTGTTATTTTTGTTGGACGCAGGAGTATCCTTGTTTCGGACCTGTGAGATGGTTTTGTCCATGATGCACAAAGCACATACTGAGGAGGATATCCCTTACGCTGCCTTTTCTATTGCCTGGATTTTAAATAATGGACAATACACGATTATTTCCTACGAAAGCCCGGTGCCGCTGCTCGTCAATGGCAACAGCGCGGAGCCTGTCCTTCAGAGAAGTTTTATCCTAGCCCGGGAACTGGTCGGTGAGTCTACCGGGGTGCTCCGGGACGGTGAGACGCTGGTGCTGATGTCTGATGGCATAACCCAGGCGGGGCTGGGCAGAATACCGGGTCTTGGCTGGGGCACGGAGGGGGTTAATTCTTTTTTTAACTATAATCTATACCGTGATCAGCCTCTTGTCAGTATAGCCCGGGCAGCAATAGATAAAGCCGGCGAACTCTCCGGGGGCTACCACCCGGACGATACCTCAATTGCGATATTAAGCTGCCGGCAGGCCAATGTGCTGAATATAATGACGGGACCTGCCGCCCATAAGCGTGATGATCAAATTTTCGTAGCTGATTTTATGAATTCATCAGGCTACAAAGCAGTTTGTGGTTCAACTACTGCCGACGTTGTGGCCCGTGTTCTTAAGTTGCCGGTGGAAGCAACCGAGATTTCTGAGTTCTTCTCGCAGCCTCCCCTGTACAAGATCAAGGGTATCGACCTGGTTACTGAAGGCGCGGTGACCTTGAATCAAGTCTTCAATATCCTGGATGAAGATCCCGAAGAATTTGACAGTAATTCCTGTGTGAGTGATTTGGCCAGGATGATGCTTGATGCCGATATCATCAAGTTTTTTATCGGCGAAGCCCGCAACCCCAGTCACGCCGGTATTTCCTTCAAACAAATGGGGGTGTTGCCGCGCCATACAATTATTAATCTGCTGATTCAAAAATTAACTGAAAAGGGTAAAATCATACTTCAGTACCACAAATAAACCCTCCGGGGATAAATAGGCAGTTATTGCCGGACTTGCTTCCCCGATGGCGAATTAAGCGAGGCAACTATCCGGAATTTCCGGATAGTTCGAACTCATTAAGTGAAACTTAATAGACGCTATCTCCGTTCCACAAACCATCTGCCGATGTTATTGCCACTTTTACTGGCATTCCGCTCAAAGAAAAGATAGGTATCCTTACCCGACACCCGGATTGTGTACCGGTCACCCTGGCCGCCGGCCTTCATGGCAGCTGCCTGGCGCATGTCTAAAACCCTGTCAATTGCATATTTACGCCCATCTTCCCAGGTTAGAGAAAGAGGGCTTAATCTGCCATTGCTATTAAAAACAGCGACTACCTCCACATAAACCTTCCGATCTTTCATGTCCCTCACCAAGTCAATCAATGTTCTTTAGAAAATTAGAATTAGCCATCAGCGGCGGGTCAATCTTATAGCCCCTGCGCTTCAGGACACGGAATTTAAAGTCCAGCAGCTCAGCCGGTACGTTCAGCAGGCTTGCTGCTCCGAAAAACGAAATATCCTCGTTCAGGAGATTAAGAACCACGTCGTCATGCATAAGATACTCAGCGGCAAAAATATTCGCCTCGTATTCATAAAGAGAGGTGCTGTCAAACAGGGCAAAATCATGGAACGCCTTGATGCCGGAAGCTTTGCGGTGCAGTACGGCATGCCCGATTTCATGCGCCAGGATAACCCGCTGCACCTGTTCGGGCAGATCGCTGTTCACCGTGATTACCGGCTGCCTGGACTGGTAAAGGAAAAAACCCTTGCAGGATGCAGGGCCGTTACCCATAGCTTCAGTTAACAGCAGTATTTTCATGTCCCGACAAAGCCGGTTGGGATCACTTTGGCCATATTTTTTCATGATTTGCGCGACCTGGCCGCAAATATATTCAATCGACATCCAACCACCTGCCCTTGCTGGGTTATATATCAGTTACCTGTTTTTGCGCCCGTAGATTTGACGCGCTTCTTCTTTGGCTGTCCAGTAAGCTTTGGTAATCGCAGCAAAGAAGGCGTCTTTAGCATCTTGATCAAGGGAGCCGCCCGCAAAGAGCGCTTTATTGCGCTCCAGCAAAAAATCAATCTCCTTAGCCGCCTGGTTGCCAAAACGTTCTCGTGTTTCCTCCACGTATTCAGTTTTGTCCTGGCCGTAAGTCGGATCTTCAATTTCGTCATGATCAAGATAATCAACCGATACTCTGAGCGCTTCGGCCAGCTTGCGATTTACATTGCGGCGGGGCCGGGCCTTGCCGGTTTCATAGTCTACTACAGACCGTTTAGAAACGCCCACCAGTTGACCCAGCTCTTCTTGGGTCAGTTTCAGCAACCGCCTCGCTTCGCGCACTTTTTCCGAAAACTGTTTCATGGCCAATCTTCCTTTCTACGGAGCTAACTTCTCCTAAAACTCACTTACTGCATTTTTTATGTTGACATAGGCTCACCGATTTTGTTAAAGTAAAAGAAGAGGTTGATGAAGCTAATATCTATTATATGGACTGCAACTTCACTTGTCAACAGGTTGTTTACGAAAAGACCGCGTAATTTACGGTAGACGGGGGGGTTTTACATGAATGGGTTGCGTACAATACTGCACAGTGATTTAAATTCTTACTACGCCTCGGTGGAAATGATGTTGGAGCCGTCTCTGCGGGGGAAGGCTGTCGCCGTCTGCGGCAGCACCGAAGACCGGCACGGGATTGTACTGGCTAAATCCGAGCCGGCCAAGAAGGCGGGAGTCAAGACCGGCCAGGTTAACTGGCAGGCCAGGCTGATCTGTCCGGAACTAATTATCGTGCCGCCTCATTATGAGCAATATCTTAAATATTCCAAGCTGACCAGGGAAATTTATCACCGTTATACCGATCAGGTAGAGCCCTATGGCATGGATGAGTGCTGGCTGGATTTAACCGGCAGTACCAAGCTTTTGGGCAGCGGCGAAAAAGCAGCTGGTGAAATCAGACAAACTGTCAAAGAGGAGCTGGGGCTGACTGTTTCTATTGGTGTTTCCTACAATAAGATATTTGCCAAGCTGGGGAGCGATATGAAAAAACCGGATGCCGTGACCGTAATCAGCCGGGACAATTATCGCGACAAAGCCTGGCCGCTGCCGGCGTCGGACCTGCTCTATGTGGGCCGGGCTACCGAAAAGAAGCTCGCCTCCTGGAATATCCACACCAACGGCGAGCTCGCCGCCAGCCCGCCCGCTTTCCTCAAGCGCCGGCTGGGCAAAAACGGTCTGATGTTATGGAATTTCGCCAATGGCCTTGATGAATCAAAGGTCATGCCGGGTGATTACCACGCGCCGGTTAAAAGCATTGGTCATGGTATAACCTGCACCGCCGACTTGGAAGACAATGAGGAAGTGTGGCGAGTCTTTTTGGAATTAGCCCAGGATATCGGACATAAGCTGCGTGTTTACGGACTGTCGGCTCGGGGAGTCCAAATAACCATCAAAGACAACACCCTGTTTTACAAACAGCACCAGGCGCAGCTGGGTTTTGCCACCCGGAGTCCCATGGAGCTGGCGCTGAAAGCCAGGGAGCTGTTTGAGAGGAATTACTGTTGGCACACGCATGTCCGGGCCGTTACCGTGCGGGCAATTAATCTTGTTCCCAAGTCCCGGCCGGAGCAGCTGAATTTATTTGATGACCCCGTCCAAAGAGAGCGGCGAGAGCGATTGGAAGACACGATCGAGAGCATTCGCGCCCGTTTTGGCAAAAGGGCGGTGTACAATGCCGTACTTAAAGGAGACTTGAAAATGCCCGGGCGGGGAATGCATGAAGTCATTATGCCCGGAGTGATGTATCAGTAACTATTTTAAATTCGACTCAAAGTTAATGTATCATCGGGCGCCCAGCACGGTCACTGCGATTTCCCGCCGGGGCCGGGGACCGTCAAATTCGCAGAGAAAAATGTTCTGCCAGGTAGAAAGGCCGATTTCCCCGTCGATCACCGGAATTGTTGCACTCGGGCCAATCAGCCCTGATTTTAAGTGGGAGTCGCCGTTGCCGTCCTGCCGATCGTGCTCCCAAGCACCCCTGGGGATCAGCTTGCCCAGTAGGGCAACCACGTCGTTTTGCACGCTTTTATCCCAGTTTTCCTGGATCATAATGGCTGCCGTCGCGCCGCGCACATAGATATTGACGATCCCGGCGGGCACCTTAGCTTGGGCCACGATCTGTTTCACCTGGGCGGTAATGTCGATCAGCTCCTCGCGTTTTTTGGTGCTCACCGTAAATATTTTTTGCATAGCCTTTCCTCCTCAATCATCCTGCTTGATTAATTGAAGAAATTTGGGGGGGGTAAGCAATTGTATTATAAGGTATTACTTACCAGTTATTTAAAAGCAATCAACAATGCGTTTGCCAGTATAGCTATAACTAATAAAAAAATTTGATTTAGTCCATGCTGAGTATTACCTATTTCCATGTTAAACTTGCTTACAAATAACCCCAACAAACCAACCACTATTGACCAAAAGCCAAATGGAAGAAAAAATAGTAAAAAGACAAATAAATAACCTGCTGGAATTGAAATAAATTTTACTTTTGTTTTAGTTGAAGAATTAATGTTTTTAGTGAATTTCAACAGAAATGCTCCACATGCAAATACTCCAATAATAACTACAAAATAAGTTATCAGGACTGTGCCGACACCCATTCTTTTAACACCCCCTTACCCAGCGCCGCTCCGGCCCTGCTGTGAAACTGTGAATATATTAAGTTGCCTTGTATAATGCCTCGTTCGTTAGTGGCAAGTACCGAAAGATACCCTTCTCTACAGACGCTGGGAAGGCTATTAACGATTATCTTGGAGTAAGACCCTCTTAACTACTGATAAACGACTTTAATAATATTAGCAGATGAAATGTAAGTAATCAACTCGTAATACTGGTTGCCATTTGCGTTTTGGAGCCATTTGAAAGAACATGGTTTTATTATACTATTATTATGAGTACAGGCCTTGTTCACCAGTCCCACAGGTTGTGGGCCTTTTTGGTAAAAGGTGTGAAATGTTCCGGTTTGTCATTAAATAAAGTATCGTATTCTTATTATTCGATAGGGGAAGCTAAATTGGGAGGTGTTATACTATGGTTTCACGTAAATCAGTTATTACTTTCGGAATGGTTGCCATTCCGATTGCAATGTATACGGCTACTCAGGATAATGATATCCATTTCAATCAACTGCACAAGGAAGACAATAGCCGTATTCGCTATAAAAAGACATGTGCGCACTGCGGCAAGGAAATCAAGGCGGAGGATATTGTCAAAGGCTTCGAGTACGACAAGGATAAGTATGTAGTCATCACGAACGACGAGATTGAGAAGATAAAGTCTGAAAAGGAAAAGTCCATTCAGATTCTGCACTTTGCCCAGCTTAACCAGATTTCTCCCGTCTACTATGACAAGACCTATCAGGCTGTGCCCGAAACGGGAGGCGAAAAGGCCTTTGGGCTGCTTCGTGCCGCCCTGATGGCAGAACAGAAGATTGCCATAGGCAAAACCGTCATGGGCACAAAAGACACGCTGCTG
>JAQVOX010000136.1 GCA_028702435.1 Desulfotomaculaceae bacterium
CTTAAACCTCTGCACAAAAACAGGCAAAATTCCGCCCAACAGCACTGAAGCAAGTATAAGAAACCCAATGCTGTAAGCAACTAATTTAAACCGGCGCAAGAACAAATTCACCAAAATGGCCAGGGCACATATTACGGCTATATAGGTAAGCACCTTATACGCCACCAGTGTCGTATGCGTTGCTGTATAACCAAGTCCCCATACCGCGCCATTATGAGTAAACAGCAGGCCATACTGCTCAAGCTGGTACCCTACAGCTTTTAATAAGAAGAAAAGAGCGGCCAGAATTGAAAGGTGGTACCGGGCGGATATACTTTGCAGGAGCTTGCCGGGGGTACCCTGGGTAACACTCACCAGTAGATATATGGCAGCAACCCAAAAAGCAATAATCAGGATAGTCCAGCTTGCTAAATTATAAAGAAACTGGTAAAAAGGAAGCTGGAAAACGTAAAAACCGATATCATATTGAAAAACGGGGTCTAGAACCCCAAAAGAAGTTGGATGCAGAAATTTTTGTAAAACTACCCAATCGCCCTTTACACTATAGCTAAACAAAAAGGCCATGACCAGACTCAACAACAAATAAGCTGTTAATAAAAATTTCGGGGTCAGAAACTGAAGCAAAGGTGAAGCCTGGATGGTAAGCATGTTGTCTTCTCTAAACACAGCTGCTTTTTGTGCAGCTTTAAGCAGTGGACCGCGTGTTAAAAGGAGGTTAACCAAAAGCAATATAAAAAAGGTTACGCTTGCGGCCAGACGCAGACCATAATCAGAAATAATAATCGTTGTAAATACACGCTGGAAATCAAGGGCCTGAAACCATAGCCAGTCTGTGTATAGACGGGTGCTGCTCAATATTAGTAAAAAGGCTATCAAAGCTATTAGGATTAGCGCGGAAAAAGACTGGCGCAACGTGTTAAACAATCATTATACCTCCTGTGAAAAATTCATTAATCAGGAAACGTTTCAGCTTACATTGGCTTGGGGTTTTTTTGGTTTTGATCAGCCTCGTGTTTGAGCTTAGCCTGGCACATCACACAAAATGTCGTTGATTTTTTTTTGGACATAATCTCATCCTCATCTTCATCATCAAAGGGATCTTTAACAACAATATCTTCCTCAATGAGCTTTCCGCATAACATACAACGATTTTTCACAATGCACACCCCCGAGATTTTTGATAAGTACCTCACTTGCAAATATTCGCTACTATTATACCTAATTCCTGCCTTAATTTAAAAATACGGGAGGTTTATAAAATAATTATCATTATTATCCTCTATTAATATTGTAACCTCATTATTCCAAAAAGAATAGTGACTTAAATGCCAATTTGATTTCTGAATTCTTTTATTATTTTCACACCCGAGCTGGTACCGATACGATCTGCACCCTCTTTCAACATAGACAATACTGAAGCAAGGTCGCTTATCCCCCCGGACGCCTTTACTCCAAATTCCGGTCCGACTGAATTTCTAAGCAGTCTTACATCTGAAGCTAATGCTCCTCCCTCGCCAAAGCCGGTCGAAGTTTTTACATAATCAGCACCGGCTGCCACAGTTATCTGGCTAGCCAGCACTTTTTCATCATTTGATAACAAGCACGTTTCCAGGATTACCTTAACTATTACCTTTTCCCTTTCATGCCGGGCCGCAGTCACCACTCCATCCAGATCAGCTCTTACCTGGCCCGATAGGCCGCTTTTCAAAAAACCAATATTCATAACTACATCTATCTCTGAAGCACCGGCTCTTACCGCCGCAGCTGCCTCGGCAGCTTTAACCGCCGGCTCGGCTGCCCCAAGGGGAAAGCCGATTACTGAGCAAACGCTCACCCGAGCTTGCTTTAACTCCCGGTAAGCGAGGCCAACATAGCATGGGTTGACGCATACAGCCGCAAATCCAAATTTCCTGGCCTCATCACAAAGGGCTACTACATCTTTTTCAGTAGCTTCCGGTCTCAAAAGTGTATGGTCAATAAAGCGGGCCAATTCTTTCAGGGTAATTAGCATTTTTTATCCTTTACCTTTTAATTTATTTTTCTAAAGCTAACTTTATAATATTTTCTACCAGCTCAGGAAATTGTATGCCTGCTGCTCTGGCCGCATCTGGAAAAAGACTGGTAGCGGTCATTCCAGGCATAGTGTTCAGTTCCAGGATATAGGGTTTTCCCCGGCGGTCAACAATATAGTCTACCCGGGCTAGTCCCCGGCAGCCTAGGGCTTTGAAGGCACTGACAGCCGATTTTTCAATGCTGATCTGTTGTTCCTCGGTAATACGCGGTGGAATAATATGCTCGCTCATACCGTCGGTATATTTGGCATCATAGTCGTAGACACCTGTGGATGATAAAATCTCGATGAGAGGCAGCGCGACTGGATCATTGTTGCCCAACACAGAAGCAGTTACTTCCACTCCTTCAACAAATTGTTCTATTAGGGCGACACGATCGTACCGGAAGGACAGTTCCAATGCTGCAACAAGGTCCCGCTCTTTCTTGACGATTGATAGGCCTATGGATGAACCCTGTGTCGGGGCCTTAACTACAACAGGATAGCCCATCTCTTTGGACACCTTGGCCATAATCGAAGGTCTTTCCAGAGATGTGAGGTCCTTTTGATCAACAAGTATAAAGTGCGGCGTGGTAAGACCTTCTAATAATAATATCTTTTTTGTCACAATTTTATCCATAGCCATGGCGCTAGCCAGAACACCTGAACCAGTATACGGAATATCAAGCATTTCCAGTAACCCTTGTATTGTTCCGTCTTCACCATACTTGCCGTGCAAGGCCAGGAAAGCCAGCTCAATTTGCTCTTCTTTGATTTTTTCCACAACGTCAAGGTCTACATCTATTTTTACACTCTGGTAGCCCTTTGCCTTTAGTGCATGAGCAATGGCCTCACCTGTCCGCAGGGAAACATCCCGCTCAGCGGAGCGACCACCCATCAAGACACCTATTTTAAGTGACAATTAAAACCACCTCACTTTATTATTTCAAGATTTTTCAGGGATTGTTTATATTATATTCGCGCAGGAACAAGAAAACCATTTTTATGTTTCTCTTGACGTGACCTATTATTTTATTATATAATTTTCTATGTGAAAAAGAAGCTATAGGGGAGTAGCTCAATTGGTAGAGCATCGGTCTCCAAAACCGAGGGTCGCAGGTTCGAGCCCTGTCTCCCCTGCCAGTATTCTCAAAGATTTCAAGCTTTGGGTATTTTTCTTTTTACGCGGTTTAGACAGATTATGATTTGTGGACAGATTGAACCCAACCGGGGGAATTCCCCGGTTGGGTTCTTATTCCTTATCTGTGGCCTTGTAACCCGTTGTAAAATAAAAAAGTAGGTCACCTTTAGCCCGCTTTATAATTCTATCTTGTTAATATTTGCTTGAAAATTTAAGTAATACGGTTAAATTCTTTTACCTCAACTAGAATAACATCCATTCCAATTTTTATTATCTTATCCCATGGAATAATAATTTCCTCTTCCCTCCCGAGGAAACCTAAAAGTTTTCCCCCATTTAAACCAGGTAAGATAATAGCATCAATCCGGCCTGCCTCCAGATCGATGTCGATATCTTTGAGCATGCCGAGTCTTCGCCCATCCACTATATTAATAATCTCCCGCATCCGCAAGTCAGAGATTTTTACCATCGTAGCACCTCCCCTACATTTATATGTGTAAATAATAATGCTAATACCCATTATTGTAAGACAAAAAAAAAGACGGCTAATATAAGCCGCCTAAAATTTAATTATCAATAAAAATGCCCAACCTATTTTACATAAATTTACGCATATGGCCCAGTGCCGCTTTCTCAAGCCGTGATACCTGAGCCTGCGAAATACCAATTTCCTCCGCTACTTCCATTTGGGTCTTGCCCTCATAAAACCTTAAGGTAAGGATTAACTTTTCCCGGTTGTTCAATTTTCTTAGGGCGTCCTTGATGGCGATATCTTCAAGCCAGCTCTGATCCAAATTTTTATCATCGTGGATCTGGTCCATTACAAAAATAGTGTCACCGCCATCATGATAAACCGGTTCAAAAAGTGATACCGGCTCTTGAATGGCATCAAGGGCAAACACAATTTCCTCCCGTGGTATCTTAAGCACGTTGGCAATTTCATTAATTGAAGGTTCTCTGGAGTATTTATTTACCAGAGAATCCCGTACCTGAAGCGCCTTATATGCCACATCCCGCAAGGACCGGCTAACCCTGATCGGGTTATTATCCCTTAAATAGCGACGGATTTCTCCGATGATCATCGGTACCGCATATGTTGAAAATTTCACATTTTGGGACAGGTCGAAGTTATCTATAGCCTTCATTAAGCCAATACAGCCCACTTGAAACAAATCATCTACATACTCTCCCCGGTTATTGAACCGTTGGATCACACTGAGCACTAGACGAAGGTTCCCGCTTATCAGTTGCGTCCGTGCAGAGGTATCTCCTTTTTGCATGGACTCGAACAAAGTTCGCATGTGACTTCCTTTAAGTACCGGGAGTTTTGATGTATTGACACCGCATATCTCTACTTTATTAACCAGCATGGACAGCCTCCCATTTCTTCCTAAGCTAGGGATGGTGACAGGCTATTTACAATCGCACCTAATGAATAGTCTTTTCTTCACACATTATTTCCCCAGCGGGATCGAATTATACATGGGTAAACTGCCGGCTTACTTGACTACTCCATCCGGTGAATCT
>JAQVOX010000026.1 GCA_028702435.1 Desulfotomaculaceae bacterium
TATAGCGGGGGCTCCGGCAGATACGATGATCCCGTCAAAAGGAGAATTTTCAGGCCAACCTTTGGTTCCGTCACCAATGCGTATCTGAATATTATCGTATTTCAAAGCTTTTATGCGTTCTTGTGCTTCCTTGCCTAGTAATTCGTGCCTCTCGATGGTGTAAACCATGGCTACTATTCGTGAAAGGACGGCAGCGGCATAACCGGAGCCGGTACCGATTTCCAGAATCTTATCCATATTAACTGGTTCCAAAGCTTCAGCCATTAAAGCAACAATATAGGGCTGGCTAATCGTTTGTCCGGCGCTTATGGGAAGCGGGCAATCATCATATGCAAACGCTTGGTATTGTTTAGGGACAAAGCAGTGGCGGGGTACTGTCATCATACTTTGCAATACATTTCTATTTTTGATACCGCGTGGAATAAGCTGTTCTTCAACCATTTGCTTTCGTTCATCTGCATGGCTGTCAGGATCTGCACAGATTATTGATAAAGACATATCATTCTCTCCTTTGTTAATTTTTTTAGTATTAGCTTTTTTTATTTAGTTCTGATAAATTGCACCTGCCAGATCTAAGATTACTTATATCAAATATTACTGAAAATCTAATTTATAGATACGGTATATCTTATCCTTCCTAATATCACTGAGACTTTGAATAATCCGGTTCATCATCGGGTTGTTTTCAGCAACTTGGGATAGTTCCAAGGTACCAATGCCTCTGTTGCGGGCTCGCCTGGCACATTCCACGATCATGGCAGCCTCCAGTCCCTTAAAGCGGAACTGAGGTAAAACCGCTAGAACGGCCAAACGTGCAGTATTAATATTGGAAGAAACCGGTCTTCGGGCAGGACACAAAATCAGGCATAGGCCAGCCGGCTTCCTATCTATTTCGGCAATAATGATCAAGCTGGGGTCGCAAAAGTTTTTTATCTTTTTCCATATTGCAGAGCCCTCTTGAGAGTTAAGGGGGGCAAAACCCCATACTGCATCCATGGAGCCATTATGAATTTTAGAGAATATTTCACCCTCACCGGCTAAATTACTAAAATTTATTTCTCGTAAAAGTAGATTTTTTGTGAGGAGGGCACGTTTTGTTATACGTACCAACCTGTCTGGAATAGGGCGCCTTAGGTCGCATTTATAGGCAAAGAGATCTACTTCGATTTTTATGTCTAATTGTTCTATAAGGTTGGAATAGTATGGTGGGTTATATGGCATGCCCGGCAGGTGAAAACCTCTGAACCCTTTTATTAGTAGTCCTAAACGTTCGTGGGGGGTTAGGTCAACCGGCCCAATCATGCGTTTAATATCTCTGTCGGATAGCCATTGAGTTGCTGCCTGAAACAGCGCTGCAGTTGTTTCAGGGTCGTTTAAAGATTCAAAATAGCCGAAGAAGCCGGTATCTTTGCCGGAAAAAGTATGATTAATACTAACAGCGAGTCGCCCGGTAGACTGACCATTTCTAAATGCCAGAAGGGGTTGTGCATCCACTGCTTGAAATAGAATGTCGGAAAACTTTCGACTGGGCCAATCAACGGCCGGAAAAGAAGGCGTTCTGAAAAAATTTCGATAGATTTTTCGTGGGAAAGCATCAAAAGCCTGCATTTCTCTATCATTTTTTATAGAGAAGACTTCTATAGTCAAAACAACACCCCGCTTTCCATAACAAGTTATGACGGAATCGCCGGGGTTGTTACCATAAGGCAGGCTATCAAAAACAGTAATAGTTAGAAAATAAAGTATTATCGTCATTAAATTTATAAAGCAAGGTTTGTTGTTTTGATAACCTGGGCATTGCACCTCTGCAAGTTTCTATGGTTTCATCCACCAAGGGTAATATCTTGGGTCTCATACCAGCTTAGAGCTTGATAGAACTGTTCCGGTGCAAAATCAGGCCACAATTGATCCACTACATAAAAATCGGCATATATTGACTGAACCGGCAGGAAGCCGCTAAGCCGCCTGCGGTTGCCCCAACGAATAATGAGGTTAATGCGGGAAATATCCGCTGAGGCAATTGAACTAACGATATTAACTACCTGGTTTTTGGTCTGGTAATTCTTAAGCATTAAAGCTTGGTTCAGATCCCATTTCCAGCTATAATTAACCAGGAAGTTTATTTTTATTAAATCCTTACCAAAAGTATGTCTCTTAATAAATGGAACCAGTTCTGCAGGAAATAGTGGCGAGGTGGAATCGCCGATCACCAATAACGACGCATCCCTGTTGGAAAGCATAGTTACTGCATCGATACATGCCTTTTGGAAGGCTTTCCGCTGTACTTGCGGGCGCTTAGTATTGTCCTGTGTGAAACCGTAAAAGGTGATCTCGTTAATGCCCAATTCAAGACAAATTTCGTACAGCATGAGGCCTGGCAGCAATCCTTTGGCATAGCCGGCTTCTTTCGGAATGCCGTTATTTACCGACCATCTCCTGTTACCGTCCGGGATAATACCGATATGTTTCGGTAGTCGCTTAAATTTTTGCCTAGTCATCTGAGTATCCCCCTTCCTTAATATGATTACCCCAAATTGTTGAAAATCATAACAGGAAGGGCGGACTATTTAAAATCAATATAGCTGGTGGAAAGCTTTTTACCACAACACAAATTTTTTAGATTTGAGAAATAGAGTTGGATTAAAAATGCTTAAAGCCCTCATCTGAAAGCAGATGACCGTCTTGTTGGTAAACCTCACCCTGTTCAGCCTTGGCGATAACTTGGCCTATTTTTTTAACTGGTAGTTGATGCTTATAGAGCAGTGCCTCTTGTTCAGGAGGTACGGTAAACAATAACTCGTAGTCTTCCCCTCCGTGCAGAGCTAAATCAATGGGTGATATATTAAGTTGTCTGGAAAAACGGCCAAGCTGATCGGAGATGGGAATTGTTTCTGGATCAATCTGAATTAGCACTTGAGAGCTCAGGGCAATTTCCCAGAGTTTTTTGACCAGCCCGTCACTAATATCGTTTAACGCAGACGCCAGCCTGTTTACTGCCAGCTGACGCCCAAGATGCAGCCTCGGTTCGGGGTCAACATGTCTTTTAATTAAATAACTCTCGATTTCAGGAGCAAGCCGGCCTCTTAATCCCTTAAGCATCACCTTTAGGCCGGCAGCGCTATCCCCCAAAAAACCCGATACATAAACCAGATCCCCCGGACTGGCTCCATGGCGAAAGATAACTTCATCTTTTTTTACCTGTCCGGTAACGGTTACGGAAATGGCTATTTTATCCTCAGCTCCAACTGTATCTCCGCCAATTAAGTGAGCGCCGTGGGTAAGGGCCAAATCTTGCATACCTTGATAAAATTCCTCAACGAACTGTACTTTTGTATGCCCGGGCAATGAGATTGCCACGAGGTAGTAGAGCGGCTCCCCTCCCATTGCGGCAATATCACTTAAATTGATCGCCAGTGATTTTCGGCCAAGATGATATGCATCGGTAAAACTTAAGTTGAAATGGACTTTTTCAATAAGCATATCGGTGGTGATTATTTCGTACCGGTTGCCGGTATCAATAACTGCCGCGTCATCTCCAATGCCGGCGACAATGCTAGAATTCGGAGTTGATACTTTAGAATTAATTAGGTCAATAATCTTTTCTTCGCCCAATTTATTGATTTCCATTGTTCCTGGTCCTCCAGAGGTCTACTTATAAATAAGGGGCCGTTTGCTCCTGACCTCCTCTCTTATTCTCCAGAGGTTTTCGAGCATTTTTGTGTTCTCCTTTCGTGCAGCTCGTTCATAGTCTTAACGGCACATAATTGGCCACACATGGTACAGGTAGAATCCTGGTTGTTACCTCCTCTTGACTCACGGATTTTTCTGGCCCTTTCAGGGTTGATCGAAAGCCTGAACTGTTCCTCCCAATTAAGTTCTTTTCTGGCTTTACTCATCAGGTAATCCCGTTTTAAAGCCTCCTTGTTGCCTCTGGCCAGGTCGGCCGCGTGGGCAGCAATCTTAAAGGTAACTACACCATCTTCTACATCTTCTATAGTTGGCAAACCCAAATGCTCGGAGGGAGTTACATAGCATAAAAAGTCAGCGCCAAAATAAGCTGCCCAGGCTCCGCCAATAGCCGCTGTGATGTGATCGTAACCGGGAGCGATATCGGTAACCAGCGGTCCTAGCACATAAAAGGGAGCATTGTGGCAGAGTCGCTTCATCAACTTGATATTCATTTCAACCTGGTTGATCGGTACATGCCCCGGTCCTTCTACCATTACTTGTACGCCGTAATCCCAGGCGGTTTTTACCAGTTCGCCCAGCTTCATCAGTTCCATTAACTGTAGCGTATCGGTAGCATCGTTAATGCAGCCGGGCCTTAATCCATCCCCTAAGCTTAAAGTAATATCATACTTGCGGCAAATTTTTAGAAGCTCATCAAACCGTTCGTATAACGGGTTTTCAGCATTATTTCGATCCATCCAATCCAGGGTTAAAGATCCCCCCCTGCTTACCACTTCGGTCAAACGGGGATGGTTATCCATTGCCTTCAGAATTTCCCTCGTCACGCCTACATGAACCGTGATGAAATCTACGCCATCCTCAGCTTGTCTGGCGATGACCTCGAATAGGTGATTGGGTGACATAGTGCCAATGTCGTTACTTTTGGATAAAACCTCGGTGGCAGCCTGGTACAAAGGAACAGTGCCAACCGGGACCGTACTTTCTCTAATTATTTCTCGCCTGGTTTGGTCTAAGCTTCCTCCTATACTAAGGTCCATTACTGCATCGGTACCGGCCTTAATCGACACCTTAAGTTTTAAAAGCTCATCTTCATAAGAGCACCGGTCTTCTGAAGTGCCGATATTAGTATTTATTTTTACTTTCAGACCCTCACCAATACCTTTGGGGATTAAGCTCTTGTGGTTAATATTGGCCGGAATAACCACTTTCCCCGTCGCTATCTGAGCCCGGATGAAATCAGGGGATGTATTTTCATCCTTAGCGACTTGGCGCATTTCATTGCTAATAGTACCTTCAAGTGCTGTTAATAATTGCGTCACTTTTCCACATCCTTTATAATATTTTGCTGATAAAATTTATAAGTGTTATGTGTGCACAGTTTAGCTAATTTTCAAAGGCTGAACCGAATTAATAAAGATACGCTTCAATTAGGTACTTCCAGGTTAAGCTTGGGAAGTATGTTTAAGCGTAATATTTGATACTTTTCGGCTACAGATCCCTAGTTTGCTCAATTATTTTCCTGAATGCTACCGTTTCAAGGGCAGGTTCACTACTACCTAAGATGGAGGAGACTACTGCCAGCCCGTCTGCCCCGGCTGTTAATACCCCGGCAGCGTTTTTTAGTTTGATTCCGCCAATAGCGATGACTTTGGCTTTTGGGAACTCTTTTTTAATACAGGCTATGTTTTCCATACCGCAAGGCGGGTTGGCGTCTTTTTTTGTTTGAGTTTCAAAAACAGGGCCGACTCCAATGTAGTCTGCTCCTGCTAAAAGAGCTGCGTGGCCTTCCTCATAGGTGTGAGCGGAGATGCCAATTACCCTCTCCCCCATGAGCTTTTTTGCGATTTCAAAGGGTAAGTCGTCCTGTCCCAAATGGATACCATCTGCATCCACTGCCAGGGCCAAATCCAAACGGTCGTTAATAATTAGGGGTATATTATATTGTTGAGTCAATTTTCTAAATTTTTGAGCTTCAACAAACATTTCCTTGTCCGTCTTTTCTTTGCATCTGTATTGCAAGATGGTAACACCTGTTTTAAGAGCTTGCTCAATAATATCATAAATATTGCCTTGTCTCAGATAATGATCGTCAGTTGCTAGGTAGAGGCTGTAATCCAATGGTTTAGGTAGTTTTAAAAATATTTTTTGCTCCAGTTCATACATTGAAAACCGGGCTTTTTTAAATAATTCTCCAGTATAACCATAGAGTTTAGAAAACTCTTCTAACACCCTAAGACTTTCTTCGACCCGGTTGGCATTTGCCTCAAGAAGTTCCCTTAGATTTCCCCGATCATTTTCTATTTGATGCGGCTTATTACCAACATCGCTACTGGAGTTTCTGAAAATAATTGCCCTAATTCCTAAAAATTTTTCACCTTCAATTAATTGATGCCTAAGTTCCTTAAGTTTAAGAAAGATATCCTGATCGTTAAGATAAAACCTGCTAATTTCTTCTACCACCCTGATCCCTTCCCTAGCACGGTTCAGATTCGCGTCTATAATTCTAAATAGCTCCATTTGTGCTTCTCCCTTATATAACATAAATTAAAAAGCCTCTTCCTTAGTAAAGGAAGAGGCTTTTTACCCTTAACAATCCTCTTCCTTCGCTGGAATTACCCAGATCAGGTTCAAAGGGTAAACTTCCTCGTCGTGAAGTTTTCTCAGCCGGACTCATCCGACACCCCTAAGGTTGTTCTTATTCAATGTACTGTAAATGACATCGACTGTCAAGTCGTTTTACATCCTTTTTCCCCGGTACAAATGAATCCTTAAATAATTCATTAAAAAATACATAAGTTTTTATAAAAACCAATTGTCTGTTTGTTAATGCTGTGTTAAAATACATGACAAGGATAGCATCTTGATGAGCTATACCTGGATAAAAGACAATTTGTGATTAAGAACCTTCTGATAAATAAAAACTTATCGCTTGGAGCCGGAGGGACCGAGACGGGAGGTTGGAGTTTACAAAAGCCTTTCGGGTGATCCGGGAGGCTTCGTTTGTTTCAGGTTGAACATGAAATTTATGTTGAATAAAACAAGATAGGACACCGGTAAGATGAAGCAGAGCTTTTTGTGATTCAGACGAAGGGGATGATTGTAATCAGTAAGCCATCTATAGCAGTAGTAGGAGCAGGAAAAGTTGGATCGGCAATAGCCCTGCTACTGAGTCGCCAGGACTATCCGTTAACCGGGGTGGCCGATTTGAACCTATCGTCAGCCAGGCGTGTGGCAGAAGAATTAAAGATAATTGCCACTTCTAGACCCGAGGAGATTACTGCCAATGCCAGTGTGGTTTTTATCACGACACCTGACCGTGTAATCGCACAAGTTGCTGGTGAAATTAATGAACGGGGAGGTTTTAAAAATGGTCAGGTAGTGTTCCATACCAGTGGGTTTCATCCTGCGGAAGAGATTGGAATTGCCCGGTATTCCGGGGCGGTGGTGGCATCGTTGCACCCACTTCAGTCTTTTGCTGATGTAAATATGGCTATGGAAAACTTGCTTGGATCCTATTTTGCGCTGGAAGGTGACGCTGGCGCATTACTAGTGGCAGAGCAGATCGTAAAAGACCTTGGCGGAAAGAGTTTTTCTATTGCCTCCCGGGACAAGCCACTATACCATGCCGCGGCTTGTATCGCGTCCAACTACCTTGTTTCTTTGATGCATTTATCTACAGGTATTTATGGCCATTTTGGACTTTCCAGATCCGAAGCTTTTAAGGCGTTGTTTCCTTTGATACAGGGTACCATAAAGAATATCAGCCAGGTTGGCCCGGCCCGGGCATTAACTGGTCCGGTGGCTCGTGCCGATGCTATAACAATAGAAGGACACCTAACTGCTCTAAAAGAAATAGGAGGGCTTGAGCTTGAACTTTATAAAAAGCTTGGTCTTTACTCCATAAAGGTTGCACTGGAAAACGAAAGCATTGCTTTTGAGCAGGGTGATAAGCTTAGAGATATATTTGAGGGGGCATAAGAGCATGAAAAGTGAAAAGGTGACAACCGCAACCATCAAGCAAAAAAAGGTGGAAGGCAAGCCTATTACCATGCTAACCGCTTATGATTACCCGATGGCTAAAATAGTGGATGAATCCGGTATAGACATGATTCTAGTTGGCGACTCCCTGGGCAATGTGGTCCTGGGGTATGAGTCTACTATCCCGGTGACCATGGAAGATGTGATTCACCATACGAAAGCAGTATGCCGGGGCGTTAGCCGGGCAATGGTGGTGGCTGACATGCCTTTTCTTTCTTGCCATGTTTCTACAGAAGAAGCTGTCCGCAATGCCGGGCGTTTGCTTCAAGAGGCAGGTGCCCAAGCAGTGAAGTTGGAGGGTGGTCGAGAAGTGGCCAAAGCGGTTCGGAAGATTGTTCGGGCCGGCATCCCGGTGATGGGCCACCTTGGACTGACACCTCAATCTATCCATCAGCTTGGTGGCTTTAAAGTTCAGGGCAAGGACGAGCGGGTGGCTAAAAAAATGATTGATGATGCCAGGGTACTTCAGGAAGCCGGAGTATTCTCAATAACACTAGAATTGGTACCTACTCCTCTGGCTAAATTAATTACCGAGTCGTCTTCAGTGCCAATCATTGGTATTGGAGCGGGCCCTTATTGCGACGGGCAGGTTCTGGTGCTTCACGATATACTGGGACTTTATCCACGGTTTACCCCCAAATTTGTGAAACAGTATGCTAACCTACACGATCAAATGACTTTGGCTTTGAAAAAGTATAAGGAAGAGGTGGAAGCACGTTCCTTCCCCGCTCCCGAGCATTGTTTTGGAATGTCCGAGGAAGTGTTGGAAAAACTATATTAGCCGGACCCAACGACCCACGATATAACTAGGGGGGTTGATATGTATATTCTTAACACCGTAGACGAAATACGGAAGTTTGTCCGCAGTGCCAGGGCCACTGGTCAGAGGATTGGCTTTGTGCCTACTATGGGCTATCTCCATGAGGGGCACTTAGAATTGATGCGATGGGCTAAAAAACACTGCGGTATTGTAGTTGTCAGCATTTTCGTAAATCCTACCCAGTTTGGTCCCCAAGAAGATTTTGCCCAGTACCCCAGGGATTTAGAACGTGATGCGAAAATGGTAGAGAGTGTGGGTGTGGATGTTATATTCAACCCTTCCGTTTCTGAAATGTATCCATCAGGTTACTGTACTTATGTCGATTTGGAGCGGGTTACTGAAAGACTTTGTGGTCTATCCCGGCCCGGCCACTTCCGCGGAGTGGCTACGGTGGTAACTAAACTATTCAATATAGTTAATCCTGACCAGGCTTTTTTCGGGCAAAAAGACGCCCAGCAGGTACTAGTAATTAAGCGAATGGTTGCCGACTTGAATATGGACCTTGAGGTAGTGACTGTGCCTACCGTGCGGGAATCGGACGGGCTGGCCATGAGTTCTCGCAATATTTATCTTAACCCGGAACAACGACAGGCTGCTTTAGTCCTGTACAAAAGCTTGAAAATAGCGGAGGAAGCTGTTGCGGCAGGGCAGAAAGATACGTCTATTATTCGCCAGCTGGTTATCGATACTATTGCTGCCGAACCACTGGCGGAGATCAACTATGTGGAGATATACAGTTACCCGGACTTGGAGCCTGTGACTAAAATACTGGAATCGGTGCTCCTGGCGCTGGCTGTGAAAATAGGCCGTACGCGGCTGATTGATAACATGATTTTGGGGGTAGGGGACCAATGTATATAATTATGTTTAAATCAAAAATTCACCGGGCCACTGTTACAGAGGCGAACCTCAACTATATGGGCAGTATTACTATTGATGAGGCACTGATGGAAGCAGCGGACATTATGATTAATGAAAAAGTGCAGATTGTCAATAATAATAATGGTGCCCGGTTTGAAACTTATGTCATCAAGGGACCCCGGGGTTCCGGTGTAATATGCCTTAACGGGGCGGCTGCACGTCTGGTGCAGCCAGGTGATAATGTGATCATCATTTCTTATGTTATGCTGGATCGTACTGAGGCACGTACTTTTAAACCTACTATATTAATGGTTGATGAGAACAATCGAATCACCGAAAGCAAATGTGGTGAGGTTCATGGTGAAATAGGTTAATAACTCCTTATCCTTTCTTGACAAATTGGAGGGGAGGAAGTTAGAATTAGCTGCAAGAACTATAGCGACTATAAATTTTAGATAGATAGGATGTCTTGAAAATATTTTATACTGCCTGGGCGCGCTTGTTTAATTGTATGTGTTTTTACAATAACAGCTCTCTGGTAGATGTTAAATAGACTAAGCGTTGTCAAAAACGGTACCTAGTTTTTACAGCGCTTTTTTATAAGCTTTATACTTATTTATTAACCTTTATGCATATATGGAAAGGGCGGGTATCTTCATGGTGTCGAAAGAACATGAGCTGTCTGAGGAAATTGTTAGGCTAAAGAAGGAACGTAATGCAATAATTTTAAGTCATTTGTACCAGCGGCCGGAGGTCCAGGATATAGCAGATTTTGTAGGTGATTCCCTGGGGTTGGCACAGCAGGCTGCCAGGACTGATGCGTCAGTAATTGTCTTTTGTGGAGTTCATTTTATGGCTGAAAGCGCCTCAATCCTTTGCCCGGATAAAATTGTGGTACTACCGGACGAACATGCCGGCTGTCCGATGGCAGATATGGTCAACGAAGTGGAACTACAGCGCAAAAAGCAAGAGATCCCGGACGCTATTGTGGTTTGTTATGTTAACACCTCAGCGGAAGTGAAAGCGGAGTGTGATATAGCCTGTACTTCGGCAAATGCTGTAAATGTGATATCTTCCCTGCCTATGGATAGGCCGATCCTGTTTGTACCGGATAAAAATCTGGGTCATTACATCGCATCTAAAACCGGGCGGGAAATGCTTTTATGGGAGGGCTGCTGTAATACTCATGATCGTCTTACCGCGGACGATATTTTGACTGCTAAAGCGGCGCATCCGAGAGCCTTGGTCCTGGTGCATCCCGAGTGTCGCCCGGAAGTTATCGCGCTGGCCGATATAGTTACCAGCACCACCGGTATCATCCAATTTACCCGTGAGAACAGCGCTGGCGAGTTTATTATTGGTACTGAGATGGGTATCTTGCATGCGCTGAACAAGCAGTGCCCAGATAAACAATACTATATGTCCTCCGACAAGCTTATCTGCTCGAACATGAAGAAGATCACCTTGGAAAAAGTCCATCAAGCGCTATTAAATCTTAGCCCGAGAGTGGAGGTAAAACAGGAGATCAGGGAGCGGGCGGTTCGCTGTCTGGATAAAATGCTGGAGATCAAGCGTCTGTAGCTTGATGGGGGGGCTATAATATGCCTGATAAATATATGTTAAATTTCGATTCCCGGGTGCTGCCCCAGGAAGAGGACGAATATATCGTCCTGGGAAGTGGCATTGCCGGGTTGTATACTGCCCTAGCCGCTTCCGGGGCAGGCGGTTCAGTAACCGTGCTCACCAAGTGCAGCATGATGAACACCAGTACGGACAAAGCCCAGGGAGGAATAGCTGCTGCCTTGGGTGACAGTGATTCTCCCGCTCTGCACCGGGAAGATACCATTGTTGCCGGCGCAGGACTGTGCGATGATGAGGCAGTCTCAGCACTGGTTAATGAGGGTCCTAAACGGGTCAAGGAATTAATCGGCATGGGCGCTATTTTTGACTACGACGGCCATGGGCTGGCTATGACGCGGGAAGGTGCACACAGCCAAAGACGTATCCTGCATGCCAGCGGTGATGCTACGGGAGCCGAAATACAGCGGGTATTGACTGAGCGCGTTAGGGAGAAAAAAATAAAGGTCCGGGAAAGCCATTTTGCGGTTGACTTGCTGGTATGGAACAATACCTGCTATGGTGTGCTGGCATTTGACCGGGATATGGATAGTTTAAAGGTTTATCGTGGCAAAGTAGTAGTTCTGGCCACAGGCGGGCTTGGACGCTTATTTGAGTTCAACACCAACCCGGAAATAGCGACCGGGGATGGCAAAGCAATTGCCTTTCGTGCCGGGGCAGAGGTAATGGATATGGAATTTATCCAATTTCACCCAACAGTACTCCATCTGCCGGGTGCGCCGACTTTTTTGATTTCTGAGGCTGTGCGCGGCGAGGGCGCCTATTTGCGCAACAGCGAGGGGTTGCGGTTTATGCCTCGTTATCATGACCTTCTTGAACTGGCGCCGAGAGATATTGTAGTGCGGGCGATTTTGGAGGAAATGGCCCGTACGGATTCAAATAAAGTGTATCTTGATCTGACTCACCTGGACCCTGAGATAATTAGAAAGCGTTTCCCTAATATCACTAAAACGTGTTCTCTATATGGTCTGGATATAATGGTTGATCCGATCCCTGTTGCGCCCGCAGCGCATTACATGATGGGCGGGGTGAAAACCAACCTGGTCGGAGAAACTAGTATTAAAGGCCTTTATGCTTGTGGTGAGGTTGCCTGCCAGGGGGTACACGGCGCAAACCGGCTGGCAAGTAACTCTTTGCTTGACGGGCTGGTATTCGGCGGCAGGATTGTCGAAGAAACCAGGCAGTTTCTCAAAGACTATCACCCGCGCCATCCGAAATTTGCTTGTGACTGGCTGCTGGGGCCGACAAAGATAGATTTTGGGGAATTGCGCCAAAAACTGGAAGCGCTTATGTGCGCTAATGTGGGCCCGATCAGAAACAGGGGTGGGTTAAAAGAGTCTTTGGCTTTTTTTGATTACTGGAGCTATCTGAACCGGCACACGGTGAATGGTGTCGAACAGATGGAAGTAAAAAATATGCTGCAAGTCGGCGAATTGGTGGCTGAAGCTGCATTGTCGCGGCGGGAAAGCCGAGGCGGTCACTACCGGGTTGATTACCCCGATACCCACCGGCGCTGGCAGAAACACATTATATTTAGACGGTAAGTTTAACAAGGGCGGGGGTGATTCCCGCCCTTGAAATGTTAAGGCATACCCGGTATGGGCATGAGCTCAAAGGCGAAAGTCTTGATCCTCTTATATTTCAGCTGGTTACTTTTTTAAAGTTTTTTCGCAGGAGAATTGTTTTTTAAGTCGAAATATAAAACATATCAGGTAAATTGAAGGCCTAATTTGATGGGAGACAATTGCGTTTAATAATGGATAAAGGGGTAGGCGCCTGTACAATTTGACGGGAGGAAGGATTGCCTTGTTTAAAAGTATTAAATCAAAAATCCTGGCTTTACTATTACTGGCAATCGCCGTATTAATCGTCACCAATTTGGTTGCTGTTGTCGCTGCTAGGCAAAGCCAGGCGAAACAACTCAATATCGCTCTAAAGGATAGTGCTGTGGCCAATAGCAAGATGATCGATGAAAGGATCACCAAGCATATTGAACGATTAAGCATATTGGCCAATACTGCCACAGTGCGAGGTGATGACCTGGTAGCAATACAGTCTTATTTGCTTGCTGAACAAAAACGTAATTTGAACCAGGAAGGGTATTATTTTGACTTAATAACGGCTACAGAGCTGGACGGTAGTGCATTTGACATAGAGGGCAACAAGGTAAATATATTTGACCGGATATATTTTCAGAAAGTGCTGGCCGGACAGGACCTGGTGATTTCCGAACCGATTTTTTCAAGAAGTGGCGGTAAGATATCGGTAGCTGTAGCTACTGCGGTGAAAAAAGACGGTAAGACTGTTCGTGTCCTCTTAGGTACGATGAGCCTGGAAAAATTATCGGATGAGATCATAGCCATGAAACACGGGCAGCATGGGCGTGCTTACCTGATTGACACCAGTGGGGTTTGTCTCGCTCACCAGGAAAAGGAATTGCTGGGCTTAGATTTTACCCGGGAATATGGGCCGATATCAGCGGAAATGGCAGAGATGGTTCAAACCATGTTAACTTTCAAAACGGGTGCGGCAGAGTACAGTTTCATGGGCGTTGATTCCATATTTAATTATCAGCAAGTGCTCTCAAGCGGCTGGATTTTGGCTATCGTGGCCGACCGTAGTGAAGTATTTGCCGAAGTTAATAGGCTAACCAGGTTTTTAGCCATAATCATAAGTATAACCACATTGCTGCTGTTAGTGCTGGGTTGGCGCTTCACAAGCAAAACAGTTCAACCAATCTGCGAACTAGTTGATGCCACCAGACGTATTGCTGAGGGAGACCTGGATACGGAGATAGCAGTTCATACAGATGATGAAATTGGCCACCTGGCTCAGTCTTTTGAGCAGATGCGACTGGATACGAAAGATTTGATCAGCAATATTGCTTTAGCGGGTAACCGGGTATCTGATATAGCTAGAGCGTTGGCTACTAAAGCTGACCAGACTGCAGAGGCGGTGAGGACAGAGGTTATTCCAAGAGATACAGCTTCCAACGGCGCCGAAAAAGAAACTAAACAAAAAGCTGATAATCTGCCCGAAATAGATCAGGGGATCAATAATGTGGTAAACACAATGCGGGAAATTGAAAAGTCTGCTAATCAAGTAACGTTGTCCCTAAGCACCTTGAACGAAGCAATCGATGATGTTGGGGCGTTTGTTGACGCGATCAACGCTATTGCCGGGCAGACCGACAAGTTGGCTGAGGAAGCCGCCTTTGAGGCGACACGGGCAGGTGCGGCCGGTAAAGGGTTTGCCGTTGTTGCTGACGAAGTGCGCACGCTTGCTGAAAGTTCTTCCGAATCTGCAGCGGAAATCAGCAGGCTAATCAGCCGGATAGTCAGTGAAGTACAGCAACAGTCGGCGGCCAGTCCGGAAGACGGTAAGAAGAAAATGCCGCGTAACGAGCGGATGGTACAGCATGTCAACCAGTCTTTAGTTGCCATCACTGGTTTAGTGAAGGATTTAAGTGAAAAGGCTAAAGAAGTAGCGGAAGCAGCCGAGCAGGCCGGCGTCGTAGATCAGAATGTGGACAAGGACATCGGGTAATTTATCTAATTAAATATCTGAATGTATAAATAATAAAAATCAGGGGCTGTAAAGCGGGAGGATATTTGCATGCTATCTCCCCGCTTTGTTGTTTTTGCGCTGGCTTAAAAAGCTATGAAATAGGGTAAATAATTGATTTTGAGTAAAGAATCAATAGTGCCGCCGTAATCCGGATCGATTTCTTATGCATCTTTCTTGTGGATAAGCCTAACAAATGGTATAATTTATTACTAAACAGAACTGGGTGTTTTTGGAATGCGCATTAAAAGTAAATTTTCTTGCCAGGAATGCGGGCACCAGTCAACAAGCTGGTTGGGTCGCTGCCCAGGCTGTGGCGCCTGGAACAGCCTGGTGGAAGAATTAATTAGTCGCCCGACAGCAGGACGGGACCCTATCGTTGGCGAGGAACCGCCCTGCCCGGTAACAGATGTGCCAGCCCTGGAAGAGGATCGCTTACCTACAGGTATTGATGAAATGGACCGGGTTCTCGGAGGCGGGGTAGTGCCCGGTTCTTTGATTTTGGTCGGTGGCGATCCAGGTATCGGAAAGTCTACTTTGCTTTTACAGGTTGCCTACCGATTCAGTAAGCAGTATAAGGTGTTATATGTTTCTGGTGAGGAATCGTTACGGCAAATCAGGATCCGGGCTGACCGGTTGGGGGCTTTATCTGCCAGATTGCTACTGGTTTCGGAAACTGATGTAACAGTTATTGAGCGCCATCTCAGAACAGTAGCTCCCCCTATCGCTATTATTGATTCAATTCAAACAGTATTTAGCAGCGAAGTTGGTTCAGCCCCGGGCAGTGTTGCACAGGTACGTGAATGTGCTGCTCAGTTTATGCGGCTGGTTAAGACTTCTGGTATTTCTGTCTTTTTGGTGGGCCATGTGACCAAGGAGGGGATGTTGGCAGGCCCTCGCGTGCTAGAGCATATGGTTGATACAGTGCTCTACCTTGAAGGGGACCGGCACCAATCCTTTCGTATTCTTAGAGGGGTCAAAAATAGATTTGGTTCTACTAATGAGATTGGTATCTTTGATATGCAGGGAAGAGGGCTTGTTGAAGTAACCAATCCTTCAGTGATTTTTTTAAACCAACATCCCCACGGGGCTGTGCCAGGTGCGGCTGTGGCAGCTTGCTTGGAGGGTTCTCGCCCTTTGCTTGTTGAAATCCAGGCCTTGGTTTCTCCTGCCGGGTATGGTGTCCCGCGCCGGATGACGGCTGGTGTAGACCATAACCGGGTAGCATTAATTATTGCTGTTTTGGAAAAAAAAGTAGGGTTAAATGTTGGGAGTTGTGATATCTATGTTAACGCAGTAGGTGGGGTAAAGCTTGACGAGCCTGCGGTAGATTTAGGTATCGCCTTGGCTTTAGTTTCGAGTTTTCGGAATGCTCCTGTGGATTCCGGTCTTGCTGTAGCGGGTGAGGTTGGTTTAACCGGTGAGCTTCGTCCTGTTCCTGGAGCAGCAAAAAGGGTGAATGAAGCTTTTAAATTGGGTTTCAGTCGTTTTTTGCTATCAAGTGGGAACACATTACCTACTAGTGCAGAGTCGGAGGTTTTACAGGCCGGAACACTGGTTGAAGCATTGGAAATGGCTTTATCTTTAAAGCTGTGAGGTGGAGTAATTGAAGGAAGAAAAGCATGAAGACAAACTACTAAAAGTCTTGCGCACGATAGCCCCAGGCACCTTACTGCGGGAAGGTCTGGATAACATTTTAAGAGCTCAAACTGGCGGGTTAATCGTTCTCGGGGATACACCCGAAGTAATGAAAATCACTGAGGGCGGATTCTACGTTAATGCGGATTATACCCCTGCGAACCTCTATGAACTGGCAAAAATGGACGGAGCAATCATACTTAGCAGTGACGCAAAAAAAATTCTTATGGTTAACGCCCAATTAGTACCGGATCAAAACATACCGTCTAGTGAAACGGGCATCCGCCACCGCTCGGCGGAAAGGGCTGCTAAACAGACAGATACAATGGTCATTGCCATTTCCCAGCGGCGTGGTGTGATTACCATTTGTAAAGGCAATTTAAAGTATGTATTAAGCGTCCTGGCGGTTATTTTAGCCAAGGCCAACCAGGCTATTCAGACTTTGGAAAAATACCGCTCAGTGATGAATAAAGTGCTGGTGGGGCTTAGCATCCTCGAGTTTGAGGACGCGGTTACCCTTTATGATGTTGCCAAGGCCATTCAACGAACAGATATGGTGTTGCGTGTGGCCAAAGAGATCGAAAGATATACCAGTGAGCTAGGTGTAGAAGGCCGGTTGATTACAATGCAGATGGAAGAACTGATGGTCAACGTAAAGGAACAGGGTCTGCTGGTAATTCAAGATTACGCCACCGTTACCGGGGATAAGTCGCCTTTAAGTATCCTAGGCGTAATCGGGAGTTGGCCGGCGGAGGATCTTTTAGACTTGTCCTTGATTACCCGCGCGTTAGGTTACCCTGGTAGTACGAGCATTCTTGACCAGCATGTTTCTCCACGCGGATACAGGTTTTTAGAGAAAATTCCACGTTTGCCCCTGCCGGTTATCGATAACCTGGTTAAAACTTTTGGCACCTTAAATAAGGTTTTAAAGGCATCCATTGAAGAGCTGGACGATGTTGAAGGCATTGGTGAAGTCCGCGCTAGGTCGATAAAGGAAGGCCTGAGACGCTACCATGAACAATTGCTACAGCAAGAGAGACATGGATAAAATAAAGATTTAATATAATCCACATATATTCAAAATCACGTTGACAGTGTCTTGAGGCTATGCTAAAATAATAGTTTACTTGACAGGGCCTTTACTATATGCTATACTTTATTGATGGCAATATACAAAGGGGGAAAAGGCCTTGTTTAAAATAGGTGATAAAGTGGTATATCCAATGCATGGAGCTGGGGTTATTGAAGCCATTGAGGAGAAGGAGGTGTTGGGAGAAAGACGACAGTATTATATCTTACGTCTTCCCGTTGGAGACATGAAGGTGATGATTCCAATCACCAACGGTGGGGGAGTGGGCTTAAGGGAAGTTATTGACCATGATGGTGTGCAGCGAGTTTTTCATATTTTACGGGAGCAGTCTTCGGAGATGTCTCCTAACTGGAACAGAAGATACCGGGCCAATCTAGAGAAAATGAAAAGCGGTAATATCTATGAGGTTGCTGAAGTAGTGCGGAACCTGATTAAACGAGATCGTGAAAAAGGACTTTCTTCCGGCGAAAGGAAGATGCTAGAGAACGCTAGGCAAATCCTGATCAGTGAACTGGTTTTGGCCACAGAGCTTGAAGAGGACAAAGCTCAGTCATTACTCGACGGCGCTTTTGCTTAAAAATGTCAGGTAAACTGACATTTTTTTGTTTTATGATTATCAAAAGGTAATATTTTTAATTGAAATGGTAATTATAAAATAATATATTATTATAATAATTTTACCATTTATAATGTATAAATATATTTCTTAACGAGAGGGGTGAAAAAATGATCAAGAGGATAGTTTATGCTGCCCTGATCACTGGTTTTTCAGGGCTGGGTTTTGTCGCTGGGGTAAACCTGGTCGATAGCGGGTTAGTAGCTTTTTTAACTAACTTGCCCCAGCAGTTTAGGTTTGGCCTGATTGGTCTTACTACTTTGATTGGGCTGGTTATTGGCATTCCACTTTCTCCACTAATCATGCGCGGATCGGTCCGGTTAACTGTTTTTATTGAGCAGTACCTGCAGCGGACGCCGGTTCAGGATCTGGTAATGGGTTCAGTCGGTTTGATTATTGGACTTATAATAGCTAATTTAATGGGTTCTATCTTATCTTATATGGGTTGGTTGGGTAAGGTCATCTGGATGTTAGTCACATTGCTCTTAGCTTATCTGGGCTTGAGTATGGGTATTAAGAAAAGGGAGGACTTGGTCTCTTTTTTTGCTAATTTACCCAGGTTTGGCAAGGAACGCAATGCTAAATCAGAAACTCGCAGTAGTAACAGTAAAATTCTAGATACAAGTGTAATTATTGATGGTAGGATCGCTGATTTGTGCGAAAGTGGTTTTATCGAGGGGACATTGATAATCCCTTCCTTCGTGATTGAGGAACTGCGTCATATTGCTGATTCTTCCGACCTCTTAAAACGAAACCGGGGAAGAAGG
>JAQVOX010000137.1 GCA_028702435.1 Desulfotomaculaceae bacterium
TATGCCGGGAAACTAGTATGCCTCCCTTGTTGGAAAGGAGAAAAGAGTGCTTTATAGTAATAAAGCTTTGTCCTTTTCATGGGACAAAGCTTTTTTTTGAAGATTTTTAGTTTAAAAGTAAATAACTTTACCTCTCTCTGTATCTACCGGCTTTTCAATAGCCGGTTCTTTTTTTGCTATATATTAAAATAGTAGCTTTCTTCATCAAAAAAAAGGAGGCTTTGTTGGGTTAGTTAGGGATTAATGTTATTAAGAAAATGATTAGTCTGCAATTAGATCAGTAGACTTACCAAGCGAAAAAAGCTTTAACCAATATTTAAAATGGATAAAGCTTTTCCTAAACTATAAATCTAATCTTGTCTAATTATTTTAACTGACCTTCTCGATTTTGACAGCACAAACCTTATACTCACCTGTTTTAGTAACCGGGTCAAGCGCTGCGCTTGTTAGGGCGTTAGCCGGGCTGTCACTATAGTGGAACGACATCCATAACATTCCAGATGGAACTCTGTCAGTAACCAGGATGTTAGTGACGCATTCCCCGCGCCGGGAGGTTACCTTAACCTTCTCACCGGTTTTAATATCAAGTTTCACAGCGTCCTCCGGGTTAATTTCAGAAGCCTCTTTAGACCACATGCTTTGAATGCCTGGGGAATACGGTGTAGTGACATTATAGTGATACAGGATTCGACCGGTTGACAGCAGGTACGGGTATTCTTGGTCCGGCATTTCTCCCGGTGGAATGTGATCGATGCCCTGAAAGAAGCCTTTACCCCGAGTAAAAGATCCTGCGTGTAAAAACGCAGTTCCCGGATGCTCATTAGTAGGACAAGGCCACTGGATTCCTTTTGCTTCCAGCCGGTCATAGTTGATGCCGGCCAGGCTCGGAGTAAGAGAAGCCATCTCTGTCCAGACTTCTTCGGGACTGGTATAGTTCATCGGGTATCCCATACGTTTACTCAGCTCAATTATGGTCTGCCAATTCTCCTTGCCCGGCAGCGGTTTAATAGCTTTACGGACCCGCTGCACGCGGCGCTCAGTGCTAGTAAAGGTTCCTTCTGTCTCCGCAAAACTGGCGGCAGGCAGGACCACATCCGCGTATTCCGCAGTCTCAGTCAAGAATAATTCATGCACTACCAGAAAATCCAGCTTCTCCAGGCCGGAACGGATATGATTACTGTTGGGATCAGTCAGTACCGGGTTTTCGCCGAGGATGTACATAGCCTTGAGAACCCCTGTATGGGCCTTCTCAAACATATCCGCGATCATTAGACCGGGGTTTTCAGGCAAAGACACTCCCCAGGCCTCTTCAAACTTTGCCCGGGCAGTCGGGTCGACTACTTTCTGGTAGCCTGAAAATACATTGGGTAAGGCGCCCATATCGCATGCGCCCTGGACGTTATTCTGGCCCCGGATCGGGTTTACCCCAGTGCCTGGCCGTCCTAGATGCCCGGTTAACATAGCTAGGTTAGCCACACTCATCACGTTGCTAGTACCACAAATATGTTCTGTTATACCTAGGGTATAAAACAGCATGGCCTTATCCGTAGTTGCATAAAGACGGGCTACCGCATAAAGATCTTCAACAGGGACACCGGTTAGGTTAGCAACAGTATCCGGTGCGTAATTTCTAACCGTTTCTTTAAGCGCTTCAAAATTTTCAGTTCGCTCACTGATAAACTTCTGATCATGGAGTCCTTCCTGCAAAATAATATGCATGATTCCGTTTAATAAAGGAATGTCTGTGCCAGGCTTGAGACTCAACCAGTAATCGGCCATATTCGCCAGTTCAGTACGACGTGGATCAACCACGATAAGTTTTGCGCCTTTGCGTTTGGCTTCCTTCATTTTATAGCCAATAATCGGGTGCGCTTCCGTTGTGTTGGTGCCGATTAAAAACAACAATTGTGCATCTGGAATTTCATTGATCGAGTTAGTCATCGCGCCGCTGCCGAAAGTTGTGGCCAGACCAGCCACCGTAGGAGCGTGTCAGGTACGGGCACAGTGGTCAACGCTATTTGTGCCCATCACCGCCCTTGTAAATTTTTGAACTAGATAGTTTTCTTCATTGGTGCACCTAGCAGAACTAAGAGCTGCAAAAGCATCCGGCCCGTACTGATTTTTGATCCCTTTGAGGCGGGTGGCAACTAAGTCCAGCGCTTCGTCCCAGGACGCAGGCACAAATTCCCCGTCCTTTTTGATCAATGGGGTTGTAAGCCGCTTTTCGTTTTGTACAAAGTCCCAGCCATAATGACCCTTAATGCATAAAGCCCGGCCATTGACAACACTAGTACGGTTCGCTGTAACCCCGACGATCCTATCGTCTTTGACGCACAGGTCAAAGTTACAGCCTGTACCACAGAAGGGGCAGGTTGTTTTTACTTTTTGGATTTCCCAGCGGCGGCCCTGATGCTTCATCTGTTTTTCAGTTAAGGCTCCGGTTGGGCATACTGAAACACAGTTACCGCAAAAAACACAATCTGAATCCACATAAGCGGAGTCAAAAGATGTTGCCGGCTTGCTGTCGAAACCCCGATTAGCAAAGTTTAAATTATGGATGCCTGTCCACTCATCACAAGCCCGGATACATTTACCGCATTGAATACACTTGTTAAGATCGCGGATAATGAAAGGATTACTTTCTTCGATCTCGTATTCGTGTTTTTCTCCTTCAAAAGAACTTTCCTTGACTCCATATTTATAGCAGTATTCCGCCAGAAGACAATCGCCTGATTTCTCGCAGGTGAGGCAATCCAAAGGATGATTGGAAATCAAAAGATCAAGGGTAGTCCGCCTGGATTTGACCACAATCGGTGATTCAGTTTCCACCACCATACCTGGGGACACAGCAGTTACACACGAGGCTACCAGGTTGCGGGCTCCTTTCACTTCAACCACGCACAGCCGGCAAGCACCGGCCGGACTCAAGTCATCATCATAACATAGTCGCGGGATATTGATCCCCATTTGTTCGGCAGCCTTAAGGATTGTAGTCTCTTCCTCAACCTCAACTTCCTTACCGTTAATCGTCAGCTTTACAAGAGACATTATAAATTCTCCTTTATATGTTTTAATAGTTAATTCCTGGCTCATTATTTTAAGCCCTATGGGCAAATAAAATAATGAGCTCTGTAATCCAAAACAAAGTTATCTTTTTTAGATTTAATTAATCAATTAATTTCCAATCTCAAAATGATCTTGTTATCCTAATCAATCTAAATCAATTTTTTAAAATAACCCGTTCAATCAGATTTGCCACTCCCGCAGCATCCCCTAGCCCAAAATGTGGCGTTTCAATATCTAGTGGCACATCGCTAACGGTCGCCAGCAGTTCCTCAGCGGGGATCACAGGTCGCTCTATTACCCCCTGTCGATAAATTTCTAGCTTGGGCCACTTACCCTTTTTATACCCCTCAACAACAATCAGATCTACTCCGCTAATCATTGAAATAATCACTTCCGGTTCAGGTTCAGCCTCATAACCTCTTACTAGGGCCACGCCATCTGGTGTGGCCAAAGCTACAACCTCTGCACCGGCCCGGGCATGCCGCCAGGTATCCTTACCCGGTTGCTCAAGCTCCACTTGATGATGTGTATGCTTTACAACTCCTATCCGATAGCCGCGGCGCTTTAGCTCAGTAATCAACTTTACCAGAAAAGTTGTCTTACCAGTGTTAGAATAACCAGCAAGGCCTATCACCGGAACGGATTTTCCCATATAAACAGCTCCTATTTACAAATCTCAAGGTTACATATCTTAAATACCCAATCCCCACATTAAATAATATGTATTTTAATATTTTATGTCAAGGATATTAAGTTGGAATTATTCTTGCAAGCAAGAAAGTAACTGGTACAGCAAAAAAAATTGCCGGGAGAAGATTCCCTACTTTAATATTCGCGATACCAAGCATATTAATAGCTATTCCTACTATAAGCAGCCCACCGGTGGCCGTCATTTCCACCACCGCCGCCGAACTGAGAAATCCTTTTACCAACGAGGCCAACATTGTAATGGAGCCCTGGTAAATAAGTACTGGAAAAATAGAAAAGACAACCCCTATTCCCATAGTGGAGGCAAACACAATCGATGAGATACCATCCAGGGCGGCCTTGGCAAAAAGAACCTGGTGATTATTATTCAGACCATCTTCAATTGCTCCCAAAACAGACATAGCTCCCACACAGTAAATCAAACTGGTAGTAATAAAAGCCTTGCCCACTTCTCCAGCCTCCCCGCCAACTTTTTCTTCCAGCCACTTTCCCAGGCGGGCTAATCCCCCCTCAATATTAAGTAACTCACCGGTTAAACCACCCAAGGCGAGACTGATAATGACCACTAAGATTTGCTTGGATTGTATTGCCATGCTAAAACCGATGAGAAGTACTGCAAGACCGATTCCCTGCATGATGGTTGAGCTAACCTTTTTGGATATTCCCTTTTTAAATAACAAGCCAAGGCCCGCACCAACTGCAATAGCAGCTACATTCACAATTGTCCCCAGCACAAAAACAACTCCTTAACAGTAAACATGCGTAAACAGTGCCAAGAGCGCCGATGCCAAAAATTAATATATTCATCTAGTTCTCCTGTAAATCTGCTACTCTTT
>JAQVOX010000138.1 GCA_028702435.1 Desulfotomaculaceae bacterium
AAAAATTTTGCAATACAAAAAAAGGTGTGAATACACTACAACTTTATGACAAAAAACAAAACCCGCTAGTCCTTTATAACGCTGGGCTAACGGGTGTTTTTTGGTCATTTTTGCTGTAAAACTCAGGATAACTATCGTGGAGTGTCAACACTAAAATATATTATATGCAGAATGAACATTTATATTATATTTCAGCTGTTACTATAGTTTGAGCACGTTTACTGCCTACACCAATAATAGCAACAGGCGCACCGGCAACCTCGCTAACTCGATCCAGGTATTTTCTCGCATTGACAGGAAGGTCCTCAAGCTTTTCGGCACTGGTAATGTCCTCTTGCCACCCGGGGAGTTCCTCATAAACCGGCACACATTCACTTAGTAACTTGAGGCTTGCCGGAAATTCTTCTATAATATCATCACGGTAACGATAACCTGTACAAATTTTAACTTTTTCTAAACCGCTCAAAACATCAAGCTTGGTGATAGCCAAGTAGTTGAGGCCATTAATTCGAACGGCATAACGGCCTATGACACCATCAAACCATCCGCAGCGGCGTGGCCGACCGGTGGTGGTTCCGAATTCGCCACCCTGATTCTGAATGTATGCACCAACTTCATCATTAAGCTCTGTCGGAAACGGTCCTTCACCCACCCGGGTAGTATAGGCCTTTGCCACACCAATCACCCGGTCGATCTTGGTTGGCCCGACACCAGCCCCGATGCAGGCAGCCCCGGAGGTAGGGTTAGAGGAAGTGACATAGGGGTATGTGCCATGGTCCAGATCTAAAAGTGTTCCCTGCGCCCCTTCAAAAAGAATATTTCCACCCTTTTCAATTACCCTGTTCACGATAATCGACACATCAGCCACGTATTTCTTGAGTATTTCCGCATAACTCCGGTAGGGCTCAAGTACTGCCTGATAATTTACGCCTTCGCTATTATAAACCCTAGTTAACATGCTGTTCTTCACTCGAACATTCTCTTTCAGTAAGTACTCAAACTCAGTCTGATCGATTAGATCAATCATCCTAATTCCAACCCGTGCAGACTTATCCATGTAAGTCGGGCCAATCCCTCGGATGGTTGTACCAATTTTCTTATTACCTTTGCTCTTTTCCTCTGCCTGATCCAACAGATGGTGGTAGGGCAAAATTACGTGAGCACGCTGGCTGATTTTTAAATTAGCAGTGCTAATCCCGCGGTCCTCCAAGGACTTCAGTTCTTTAATCAACACTGCTGGATCAATAACCACACCACTACCGATAATGCAAGTCTTATCCTGGTAAAGAATACCTGACGGAATCAAATGGAGTTTATATACTTTGTCTTCAACAACTACCGTGTGTCCGGCGTTGTTACCTCCCTGATAGCGTACGATCATGTCGGCTCTTTCAGCCAGGAAATCGGTAATCTTTCCTTTACCTTCGTCCCCCCACTGAGTGCCAATCAGAACAACAGTAGACATGAGCAACCTCCTAGATCCGATTTATTATTTCCCTAGCTGCCAGCACTCCGGATGCCGAAGCCTGGACCAGTCCCCTAGTAACACCAGCCCCGTCCCCAGCAGCGAATAGGTTTTTGACCTCTGTTTCCAGGCAATCGGACAGGGCGAGGCGGGAAGAATAAAACTTTACCTCTACACCATACAGCAACGCATAGCGCGAATACACTCCAGGCGCGAACCGATCCAGCGCTTTTAGCATTTCGACTATCCCCAGCAGGTGGAGATAGGGAAAAACAAGACTCAAATCGCCCGGAGTATTCAGCCAGCATCGGCACTGTCATACACTTGGACCGCCCCGACAATGATTATATCATATTGAGTAACCAAATAGCTTCCTCCAGGTACTTCCGTAAAAATAGTTTTAAAGTAAGTTTTTCTGCTGGCATAAAAATAACCCAAACAACAAACACGTATTGCTATTTGAGTCAGCTCATTTTACATTTAGGAATTAAATTGACAATAGAAAATGGTCATGTAACATGAATATTTTAATTAACAATATCCATATTGTCAAGCTAGTTCCGACTGGTATTCGTTAGAGTTTTTCATCAAAGACACAAACTTGGTAAGTTCTTTTAGAAAACCCAGCTCAACTGTTCCCACCGGACCATTACGGTGCTTTGATATAATGATCTCCGCTATACCTTTTTTTTCGGAATCAGGATTGTAATATTCATCCCGATAAATAAACATAACTAGATCTGCATCTTGTTCAAGTGCTCCCGACTCTCTAAGGTCGGACATGATCGGGCGTTTATCCTGTCTTTGCTCTACAGCACGGCTAAGCTGAGCCAGTGCCATTACTGGCACGTTTAACTCTTTAGCAAGACCTTTCAGTGATCGCGATATTTCAGATATTTCTTGCTGCCGATTTTCTGACCGTCGGGAACCCTGCATTAACTGCAGGTAATCGATAATGATTAAACCAAGCCCCTTTTCCACCTGTAGTTGACGCGCCTTGGCACGAACCTGGCGGACAGTAATAGCTGGTGTATCATCAATATAAATCGGCACCCTAGCCAGCTTGCTGGCAGTATCATGAAGTCCCTGCCAGTCAGCTTCGCCAAGTGAGCCATTGCGCAGTCGTTGCTGGTCAATTTTAGCCTCAGCACAGAGAATACGCTGGACAACTTGTTCCTTGGACATCTCCAGGCTAAATATAGCCACCGGGATATCATGTTTCAAGGCGGCACTATAGCCAATACAAATGCCCAGGCTGGTTTTACCCATACTAGGCCGGCCAGCTAAAATAATTAAGTCGCTTGGTTGAAGACCGTGACAAATCCGGTCAAGATCACTATAAGATGTAGGCACACCGGTAACACCATCACGATTGTTATAAAGAAACTCCATATGCGATAAAGCATCCAACATAATATCTTTGATCGCAAAGAAGGTCCCGGTCACCCGCCTGCTGCCTAGTTCAATAATCATCCGCTCTGCTTCAGCAATAAGCTTTTCCGGTTCATCGCTTTCCTCATAGCTCATGCCAGCAATCCGTGTAGCGAGCTGGATCAAGTTACGCAACAGCGACTTTTCTTCAACAATATGTGCGTAATACTCAACATTTGCAGCTATAGGGGCCATCTCCGCCAGAGAGGCTAAATAAGTAACACCACCAGCTCTTTCCAGGTTTCCCTGCTGCCGCAATTGTTCTGATACGGTAATCAAATCGACTGGTCTGCCACTTTCGTTTAATAAGAGAACAGCTTCATAAATAATACGATGGTCTTCCCGGTAAAAATCTTCCGAACCGATTATTTTCATGGTCTTAAAGATAGCATCCCGATCAAGCAGTATAGCACCGAGCACGGACTGCTCGGCGTCAATATTCTGTGGAGGTATTTTTTCTAACAACAGCATCACCTACCCATGAAAGCAGAAGTCGGGTGTTGATTAAAAGATTTTTTCAACTGACTAGTTCTTCTATCCCGGGAGATAAAAAAATATGATTTATGATCTCTTCCACCGAGCCCACTGGGATAATCTTGATGCCCTTTATATCCGCCGGTATGTCCTTTTCATTCTCAGACGGAATCAATACGGTCTTGATACCTGCCTGCCTGGCGCCGTATATCTTCTCAAACACACCGCCAACAGCACGAATTCTGCCTTGGATAGAAACTTCACCGGTTACAGCCACATCCTGAGGGATAGAGCGACACTGCATCGCGCTAAGAATTGCTAAAAATATAGCAACTCCCGCAGAAGGGCCGTCAATTCGACCTCCTCCCACCACATTTACGTGAACATCATAATTTGCTATATCCTCACCCGTCAGCTTGCGTATCACTGAAGTAGCATTAAAAACTGAGTCTTTAGTCATACTGCCGGCGGTATCGTTAAAACGGGTAACCCCTTGGCCTTGATTACGGGCAGGAAAAACCACTGCTTCAATTTCCAAAACCGAACCCAGAAACCCCAAGACACCTAGACCGAAAATTTTCCCAGATTCTCGTTGAGTTGATGCCTTACGGGTAACATGCGGGCTCATCCGGCCGACTTGCACCACTTCCAGGACATCTTCTAGAGTAATCATCGGTTGACTATCCTCCCGCTCACTCCGGTAACAAGCCAGACCGTAGGCGTCAGCCAGAATATTAATTGCCTTGCGTCCTTCAATAGTATATTCGCTGATAATTTCCGGAACCACACTCTCCATTTCTACATCCAACTTTACTGCCGCCTGCTTCAAAATTTCTTGAACGTCATTTGGTGTAAGCGGCTCAAAATAAATTTCCGCACAGCGAGAACGGATGGCAGGATTAATATCCAACGGCTCTCGGGTAGTAGCACCGATCAAGATAAAATCAGCCGGTGCGCCTTCTTCAAAGATCTTTTTGATATATTGAGGTATATTGGCTTCATGTTCATCGTAATAAGAAGACTCGTAGTAAACCCTCTTATCCTCTAGTACTTTTAATAATTTATTTTGTAGGATAGGATCCATCTCACCAATCTCATCAATAAAGAGCACACCACCATGGGCATCGGTAACTAGTCCCAACTTAGGCTCGGGAACACCGGTCTCAGCCAGATCGCGCCTAGCCCCCTGGTAAATAGGATCATGC
>JAQVOX010000139.1 GCA_028702435.1 Desulfotomaculaceae bacterium
ATATCGGGGGAGTAGAGCATGCTATCCTGCACTTGTTATACTCCAGGTTTTTTACCAAAGTGCTGTATGATCTCAATCTGGTGAGTGTGCAGGAGCCGTTTTCTAATTTGCTGACCCAGGGTATGGTATTAAAAGACGGGGTGAAGATGTCTAAGTCAAAGGGTAACGTAATTAGCCCTGAGGAAATCGTAGCCCGTTATGGAGCTGATACCGCCAGGCTGTTTATTCTTTTTGCGGCTCCCCCGGATCGAGACCTGGAATGGAGCGACCAGGGGGTAGAGGGTTGTTTCCGGTTTTTGAACCGGGTCTGGCGCTTGGTGGCGCCTCTGGCGGATGCTTTGAAAAAAGTGCCGCGCGGAGTACCCGGCACTAATCTGGTAGGTGTGAACCGGGAGATGCGACGGGTAACTCATAATACAATAAAAAGGGTGACCGAGGATATTGGCGCTCGTTTTAACTTTAATACCGCAGTCAGCGCTATTATGGAGTTAGTAAATGCGCTGTACCAGTTTAAAGAGATTCCTGAGACCGACCGTGACCCGGCTGTATTACGGGAGTCAATAGAAGTTTTGCTGATTTTACTAGCTCCCTTCGCCCCGCATATTACCGAGGAAATATGGGAGGCCATTGGACATGAAGTCAGTATTCACAGACAAATATGGCCTGTATATGACCCGCTGGCTGCCAAAGAGGATGAGATAACCATAGTGGTGCAGACAAACGGTAAAGTGCGTGAGCGCCTGCTGGTCCCCGCCGGGCTTTCCGCAGAAGAACTGCGGGATCGGGTACTGCAGGAGTCAAGGGTGCAACAGCTACTTGAAGGTAAAAAAGTGATCAAGGTAATACCCGTGCCTGGAAAACTAGTCAATATTGTGTTAAAGAATGCTTAATGCTTTAAGACTTGCATTATTTTAAAAAAAAGCCGGCAAGAAGACGCCGGCTTTTTTTACGAAAAATCGAGTACGGCATGAGTGCTGGATTCACATTGTTACATATGCCGGTGCGATAGATGTTAGACTCCTGTATCTATTGAAGGTTGCGGTAGCGCTGGATTCAGGTCTGCCCGTTTCTACTTCCAGACTGTATCCGTCTGTTTTAATAATCACCGCTCCGTCTTGATCGGTGCGAAAAACATTTGCTCCGTTATGGTAAAGTATATCTAGGGTATTCTGAGCAGGGTGACCAAAGGTATTATGGGCGCCAACTGTAATTACTGCTATTTCGGGCTTCACCTGCGCCACGAATTCCGGCAGCAATAACCGGCTGCCATGATGGGGTACTTTGAGGATGTTTGCCTTTAGATCTGTTTCCCTTTGGAGCAGGCTGCTCTGTGCCTCTATCTCCACATCACCGGTAAAAATAAACGATTTGTGTCTGTAGGTCAGCTTAAGCACCAGCGACCGATTATTTAGAGATGAATTTAAGTCCCCGGTTATTTCCGGGGGAGAAAGAACTTCAATGGCAACCTTGCGATCAAATTTCAATGTGTCGCCAGCCCCGGCAGTCCGCACAGCTGTGCCACTGGAATTCATTTGATTAAGCAGTGCCTTATAGGCTGGAGGTATTTCTTCACCGGAGCTATTTTCCCCCTTATTAGCGTCAGTTATTTCTACATCTACATCAGCTATATTTCCATCAAAAATTTGTTCATCAACCTGTGGTACCAGGGCTAGCCTGACCGGAAAGTTTTTAACTACCGCAGCTGCTCCTCCACAATGGTCTTCATGGGGATGGGTCAGGGCCAAAACGTCCAGCCGTTTCACGCCAATTCTACGCAGGTAGGGCGTTACAACTTGCTCACCGGTTCCATTACCTGTTCGATATTCATCCCGCCAGCCACCGGCGTCGATTAACATATTTCTTCCCCCCGGTGTTTGGATCAGGATGCTGTCACCCTGACCGGTGTCCAGGAAATGGATCACCAGCTTATCCCTGCCCTCCCAGGGCATCCAGATTAAGAGGAGTGTAACGCTAAAAGCTACGCCAACGGCAATCCACCCTATTTTAAAGCGTTTTTTTAAAGCTGAGTGATAGCCTCCGGCAATAAAACACCCAGCTATGATCAAGCATCCATACCATAACGCTCCTAAAATCAAAGACGGTGTGGGTACATAGAAAACAGCGCCAGGTATTCCCTGAAAAAATGAGACAACTTTCATAAATAAATCTATAGACAAGCCGTTACTGACATTGATCAGGCCGGCCAGAGGAAACCAGAGCAAGCCTGCAGCTGCGGCTAAAATTCCGAGAAGCATAATCAGTCCGACCAGGGGGACGGCTACAAGGTTAGCAAAAATTGATACCGGTGAAACCATGTTGTAGTACCATACCACCAGAGGGACTGTCGCCAGTTGAGCGGCTAGGGGCACTGCCAGCGCTAGGGATATTGAGCTGGACCAGCGGTCGGGCATACTAACTAACAGCTTGTTGCAGGCGCCGGTTAAAAGGGGTCCCAAATATAAAATTCCCCAGGTTGCTGCAAAAGATAGTTGGAACCCGGGATGAAACAGTTGCAGCGGGTTCCAAAGCAAAATGAAAAGGGCTGCCAGCGCCATAGTAGTTGGCCAGTCCCTGTTCCGGCCTAAATGATGACCCCAGAGTAAAAATAAGGCCATAATGGCTGCGCGCAGGACAGCCGGGTTAAAACCAGTCATCATAACATAAAAAATTAACACTGGCGTGGCAATAGGAGCCGTAAAACTTGGTGCAAATCTTAATAATCGCAATAGTCCCACCACTCCGCCCAGCGCCAGGCCAATGTGCAGACCGGAAACACTCAAGATATGTACAATTCCGGTTTCAGTAAAAGCCTGCCTGGTCTCACGGTCAATCAAGCCCTGGGTTCCGAAAATAATGCCATTTAATACTGCCGCTTGCGCAGGAGTAAGCGATGAGGTGGCAGTGGATGAAAGTTTTTGCTTTAGCTGCAGGGCTGTTTTTAGGACCGGGTTGGACTGGTTGTCTGCCAGCTTTTCTACTGCTTTATCCCCTCTGGCTAGCAGTGTTACCCTGATTCCCTGCCGTTCCAGGTAGGTCCGGTAATTGAATGCGCCCGGGTTACCGGGTAAATCCGGCCGGGCGAGTAGAGCGGATACGCGCAGTATGTCGCCGTAGCTATAAACCATAGTTGCTTCCTTGACCTGCAGCCGTACGTCCCCTTCGATCAAAAAACGCTCGCCGCCCCGAATAATTTCTTGCGCCTTAAGCAGATAGTATACTTTATCCTCCCGCACATCCGGCTCGGCTACAACCTGTCCGATCAAAGTAACCTGTTGTCCTGCGTATTTAACAAGAGCGGTTTCGCTTTCTTCAATAGCTAGACGGGACATGGCCAGGCCCAGCAGGAGGAAGAGAATTAAAAGAACCCGGCGGTTTTTCCGCCAGGCCAATAGATAACCTATCATTGCCATTAAAAAGCAAAAACCAGCCAGTGCCAATGTGAAAGATAATGCAAAATTGGTCAGTTCACCAAGTAATATGCCGGCAATATAGAAAGCTGTTAGAATAGCCAGAGGTCTGTTCATGGCAATACCTCAATGATAATTACCCGTATGAGAAGGTTTGGTCGCAACACCCGGCATAAGCATGTATCGTCCTATGGCTCCGGCTGGCGAAGTGCCTTTGGAGTTAAAGCCGAACTCTGCTAATGTACTATAACCTTGTCCTTAAGGCTCTCAAACTTTTTATCTCCAATGCCGGACACATTTTTCAGATCCTCTACAGTATTAAAAGGTCCGTTTGTTTCGCGGTATTGGATAATCCGCTGCGCTATTGCTGGTCCGATTCCAGGCAGGGTATCCAGTTGACTGAGATTTGCCGTATTAATGTTCACTAGGCCGTCAGCAGCAGAAACGGCCGAATTGGCGCCCTGGGAAGGGATATACGGGTTGCGCCCGGTTTCACTTGTCAATTCACGGGAAGCCCCGGTAGTATATCCGGTCGTAGAAGCGGGATTACCTGGAGATGATACTTTGTAGGGAACGGTAATCGTTTGCCCGTCGGTGACCGGCGCGGCTAGCTTTAATGAGTCCAGATCAGCCTCCCCGGTGGGAACGGCCATGTTTACCGCGTCAATTATCCTGGCGCCCTGCAATATTTGGTATACGCCAGGTTTAGCCACTGCCCCGGTCACGTGAACTTTAAACTCTTTGACTTTGTTTTCGCCGGCCGTTTCTAGTACAGGCCTGTCATCATTAAGCCCCTGCTCCTTAATTTGGGCATAACGATACCCCGCTCCGAAAAGAATCAGACTGACCAGCACCAGTATAATCAGTTGCTGTTTGCGATCTAGTTGGATAATATAGCATCACCATCCCGGGTTTAAAACCTGCCATTTTCCGAATGGCATATTTTTATATAAGAATGGTTCTAGCAGCAGCAGCATTTCCCTTTTTTTATTTAGTTTTTTCTATATTTGACCTGAAAAGTTGTGAAAGCTATAATAGCAAAGAGGGGAGGTTGTTATGGATAAGATCAATTCAGCTTACGAAAAAGCTTTAGAACGTTTTAAGCAAAGAAAGCAAGTACCAAAATCGGAAATCGATAAGTTGGAATATAAACCAGCAGGTT
>JAQVOX010000140.1 GCA_028702435.1 Desulfotomaculaceae bacterium
CATTAAGAGACCCACCAGTTCCATTTCCTTGTCCGTGAGAATGTTTTTTGACTGTCTCATCTTAATAACCTCCATTTTTGTTTCATGTGGAGATTATTGCCATTTACACGGGTTCTTAATCAGCCTCTTTCTTTTTCTTTAAGGCTTTAAGTACCTTTTCCGGAGTAATGGGCAATTCGGTAAATCTTACCCCAATCGCATCGTCTATAGCATTGACAATTGCCGGGATGGTCGGCTGAACGGCGCCTTCCCCCGTCTCCTTAACCCCGAAAGGAGCTGTCGGATCGTAGCTGTCCACAATGTTTGTGTCCATTTCCGGCATCTCCATAACAGTCGGTGTTTTGTAGTCATGCAGGCTTGGATTTAACAACTTGCCGTTTTCGTCTAACTTTATCTCTTCGTAAAGAGCCTGACCCATAGCAAACATAATGGAACCTTCCACCTGTCCTTCCACGCTCATGGGGTTGACTGCCTGACCGCAGTCCCCGGCTTCGGTCACCTTGGTCACCCTAATCCGGCCGGTTTCCAAATCCACATCTACTTCGTGTATCTGACAACTGAAACCGAATGTCGGGGAGTGACCGATATTAGCCCCCTGGACCCTATTACCGCTTATAAGATCAATTCCTTTGCGCCGTGGCGGTGAGTAGTGCCCGATACTGGTCAACGCTCCGACAGAATTGACGCAGGCTTGAACGACTTTTTCCCATTCGATAGTTTTTTTAGTTTCGTACATGGAATAAATCTTACGGTCTTTTATAGCTAATTGATCAGCCCGGCAGCCAAGCATACCACTTGCCACTTCTTTTAGCTTTTGGTTAATCTCAGCCGCTGCTTCCTTAATGGCAGCCCCGGCCGCGTAGGTTAACCGACTGGCAAAGCTCCCTAAATCAAAAGCCCCCAGTTCCGTATCGCCCAATACGATATGCACATCTTCGTATCGGATTCCCAGTGCTTCGGCAGCCATCTGGGCCATAACGGTGGTGCAGCCCTGGCCGATTTCAGCAGCCGCGCAGTGTAGGGTTACCCCGCCTTCGGTATCCACGCGTAACAGCACTGAGGTGTGTGGCTTATAAGATTGGTAGAGCGTATAGGCTGTGCCGGATATATAATAACCGCCGGCTAGCCCGATGCCCTTGCCGAAAGGCAGCTTGCCATGCTTTTCCAGATAACCTGATTTTTCTACCGCTGTTTGTAAACATTTCTTGTACTCACTATGCGGCACGTACAAATTGTTTATTGCTGTATGGCCTGACTCTACAGCGTTTTTTATTTTGAGCTCGTACGGGCTGACACCCATCATCTCAGCCAACTCATCCAGTAGGCACTCCATGGCAAACCGGGGCTGAACCCCGCCGAGACCGCGCATGGCGCCACAGGTGGGCTTGTTAGTATAAACCCGTCTAACCCGGGCGCGGGCGTTGGGCACTTTGTAAGGCAGGTGGATCATGGAGGCAGTGTAGAACATCACCACGACGCCCCAGCCTGCATAAGCGCCGCCATCCAAGGTATTGTCAAAATCTACGGCTTGAATATAACCATTTTTGTCCAGTCCGATTTTCATTTTCATGTAGCATATATGCCGACCTTTGTGCGTGAAAAATACCTCATTGCGCTCAAACGTCACCTTGACTGGCCGCCCAGTTTTCCTGGACAATAGGCAGGCGATGAATTCTGATGAGGCTGCTTCGCCCTTGCCGCCGAAACCACCGCCTACCGTGGGCAGGGTAACCCGGATCTTGTTCATGGGTATTTCCAGGACGTTTGACATCTGGCGGTGCAGGTAGTGGGGAACCTGGCTGCTTGCCCATAAATGCAGTTGCCCATTTTGAGGATCATAACTGGCCAGAGCGGAATGCGGCTCCAAAAAGGCATGGTTGACGTAAGATGTGCGAAATTCCTTTTCCAATACATAAGCACACTCGGTAAAAGCTTTATCCACATCACCGTATACCTGGTCACCCGCGTGCAGTATGTTTCCCGGAGAGTCTTCGTGTATAAGCATTTCACCGGCGCGTTCCATGGATTCGAACGGGTCCAGCAGCACCGGCAGGGGCTCGTATGCCACTTCAATTAAGTCAAGAGCTGCCTCGGCGGTTTCCTCATCAACAGCAGCCACAGCGGCTACTCCTTCACCATGAAAGCGCACTTTACCTACAGCCAGGGCGGTCTCGTTGGCTGACTGGGGAACGATGCCCCATTTGTTGGGGGCTTCATCTCCGGTGAGGACCGCCAGGACCCCCGGCAGCGCAAGAGCTTTACTGCAGTCGATCTTTTTGATGATGGCGTGGGCGTATTCTGTACAGCGCTTGATTTTCCCATATACCATGCCCGGCAGGGTCATATCACCTGTATAAATCGCTTCGCCTTTAACTTTTTGGGGGGCATCCACCCGTGGTACACTTTTACCCACCTGGGTAAATTTTTCTTTCATTAATGATACACCAGCGAATCCTTCTGGGGCAGGTTTGTAATTCATTACTTCACCTCCTCCGCGGACATGGTTTCAGACACAGCGGAAACTGCTTCTACTATTTTCTTATATCCGGTGCAACGGCAAATGTTGCCCGCTATACCGCGCTTTATTTCATCCTCGCTGGGCTTAGGATTCTTGTCCAGTAACGCTTTTGAGGTAAGAATCATCCCCGGCGTGCAAAAACCACACTGCACGGCGCCATGGTCGACAAACGACTGCTGGATTGGGTGGAGCTTGCCGTCTGCTGCAGCTAATCCTTCAATTGTGGTAATTTTTTTACCCTGGCAGGCTATCGCCAGAGTAATGCAGGAGAGCACCGGTTCACCATTAATTAAAACTGTACAGGCTCCACAGTCTCCCTGTCCGCAACCTTTTTTGGTACCGGTAAGACCAACTTTTTTCCTAATTACGTCTACAAGCAAATCCCTCGGCTCAACGGGTATTTCATATATCCAACCATTTATCTCTAGTTCTATCAATTGTTTCATAATTATACCCCCTTCCCGGAAACGGCGCCGAACACCTCTTGAAGCAGCCTGCGGGTTAGGACCGCTACCAATTCGCGCCGGTATTCCGCCGAGGCCCGGATGTCGGAAATCGGTTTGGCCTCACCGGAAGCTGCTCTTGCCGCTTTCTCTACCAATTCGCTGTTAAACTCGCGCCCTGTCAGGATAGCCGGGACTTCAGTCGAAACCAAAGGCTTTGGAGAAACGGATCCCATCACAAGTTTTAAAGTTTTAACCGTCCGTGCATCATCTTCAAGCACTATGTTGACAGCCATATTAACCGCATCAATTTCCATAGCATCCCTGCGTCCGATGTACGCATAGCGACTGGCTGACTTCGAAGCCGGTTCCGGCAGAATAAATTTGGTCAGCATCTCGCCTTCTGCAAGAGCTGTTACCCGGTTACCCAAAATAAATTCTTCCAAGGGCAGTTCTCTGTCCCCGAACACGTTACTGATCAACACTTTTGCGCCCAGGGCGATCAGGGGTGGGGGTGTCTCCGCTGCCGGCGAAGCGTGACAGCTATTACCTCCGATAGTGGCCATGTGCCTCACCTGAGCCGAACCTAGTTCGCCGGCCGCCTGGTGAAGGGCATAGTATTTTTCCCGGATGATACCGGAAAACTCAATTTCTGATATTTTGGCGCCTGCTCCAATGACGGCGCCATTACCCGGCTCATAAGAGATACCTTTAAGCTCTCTTACCTCATTGATGTCAATTAAGTATTCAGGTTTTAGCAGCTTTTCTTTCATCATAATAAGTAAGTCTGTACCGCCGGCGAGGATTTTAGCTTTATTCCCCAGGCGGCTGACTAAATTTAGTGTTTCACTGGGTGTTTGGGGTGCAAAATATGCAAAGTGATTCATAAACATCTCAAGTCACCTCTCCTTTTACTGATTTGCCGGCAGCATAGCAACCAGCTCAATAGGTAGCAAAAAATGCCTTTGCCCATCAAAGGAGAATGGGGTATCTCGGACCTAAAACCAAGAGGGCTCTTACGACTGGTCGGACCCCAAGAATCCGTGGCCCATGGAACCCCGCTCATAGTTTTCCAGTGAAAGGTCCGATCGATCCTTTGGAATTCCTGCACTGAGACGATAGCAATCCCCTAACCTCCAGAAAATACCAACCAGTTAGTTAAATACTAGAGTACTTTCAATAATCTGTCAATAGGAGTTCGTACTTTTTTAAATTTAAGAAATTCATTAATAAGTAGGAATTTTTTAATGAATTTGGTTAATATCACTAAATCACTTCTTATGCTTCGACACCCTTAGTAATAATATGGAAATTGCCCCGACCAATGCTAAACCCGTGTAAGGCGTCAGGTCTTCATTTGATTGTTCTATGCTAAATTTCATTGTTTACACCTGCAGGTGAAATATTGAACTTGGAATTATCCTTTGCTTATTTCCATTACACTAAATTACGAATTATTTTATTTTTTTCAGACTCACGGATTCAGAAATATGCTGTATATTGTTCTGCAATGCTTGTAACCCAGCAAGCTATTCACCGTTTCTGTTCAGCAGCCTCCCTGATTTCA
>JAQVOX010000027.1 GCA_028702435.1 Desulfotomaculaceae bacterium
GTACAACATGTTGGGAAATTTAAGGTCGCCGGTGTATCTGGCACGCCCGGTTACTTTTTCCAGTCCATCGTTTCTAGGTAAGCTTTTACCTATATACGAGTAATTTTCGTTCATTTTTCTCGTCCTTTCTTTATTGTTTTTCGGCTGCGTCTAAAACGGCCTTTACAATATTGACGTAACCGGTACAGCGGCACAGGTTGCCGGCTATGGCTTCACGCACTTCATGCTCGCTGGGATGGGGATTGCGGGTCAGGAGAGCTTTGGCGGACAAGATCATACCCGGTGTGCAGTAACCACACTGCATGGCTTTATTCTCGATAAAGGATTCCTGCAGCTGATCCAGTTTTTCATTCTGTGCCAGTCCCTCAATCGTGGTAATATTGCACCCGTCTGCCTCTACCGCCAGAACAAGGCAGGAGTTTACCGGTTTACCGTCCAGCAGGACAGTGCAGGCCCCACAGTCACCTAACTCGCAGCCTTTCTTAGTCCCGATCAGGTCCAGTTCTTCGCGCAGCACATTGGCTAGGATGGCATTGGCCTTAAGAACCCTGGTATAGCTGTCACCGTTTACGTTCAGAGTGACCAGATAACGCTTTAAACCGCTTTTCTCTGTAACCGACTGCATCTGTTTTTCCCCTTTCTTTTAGCAATGTCCCTCTTTTATGGCTTTAGATAAGGCACGCTTAGTAAATACCCGTACCAAATCCCGCCGGTACTCGACCGAGCCACGGATATCAGCTATGGGCTTACTTTCTCCGGCAGCGCACACACCGGTCTCTTCCAACAGCTCGTCTGTAACTGATTTACCTTTAAGTAATTCTTCGGCTTTTTTAGCCCGCATGGGCACGGGGGCAACAGCGCCCAGGACAATCCTGGCCTCCTCACAAATATCACCATCCATAACTACCGCAGCGGCTACCCCGACTACTGCTAGGGCGCCGGATTGGCGCAGCCCGAATTTCATATAAGTACTGCCGGTAAGGGGCTGGTCCGGAATAACGATTTCGGTTAAAACTTCGTCCTGTTTGAGCTCTGTCTTACCAGGGCCGATAATAAACTCTTCCAGAGAAACGGTACGCTCTCCACCAGTTCCAACCAGCTTAACCACTGCACCAAGGGCGATCAGAATGGGAGGCAGATCGGCAGAGGGCACTGCGTTCACAATATTGCCCCCCACGGTTCCTCTATTTCTAATCTGGTTATTAGCCATGTGATGGGCGGCTTCACAAATGGATAAGTACTTTTCCTGCAGGACTGCCGAATTAACTAACTCATTATGGGTAACCCGGGAGCCAATAATTATTCCTTTTCCTTTTTCGTAAGAGATACCAGCCAACTGGTTGAGGTTTTTAAGTGATACCAGCACCTCCGGCGCCAAGATGTTTTGTTTCATCTTGGTTAAAACATCAGTCCCACCCGCAATTACTTTTGCCCTGTCTCCAAATTGTGCCAGAAGCCCGTATGCTTCCGTCACACTTTCAGGCACGTAATACTCAAAATCCGGTAAGTACATGTCCAGCCTCCTCTTTAATCGTTTTTTTGCAATAACTGCAATAACAACAATGTTTATTATAGCAACAAACCCGATTTAGCATTGCAATTCCATTAAGTGCTCGATACGCCAACAGGATTTTGCGAACTACAACTACCAGTTTTCGCTTTTCTTTAAGCTTAACGTCAGCAGATTAAACAAGCAGATTAAATCCCCCCCCAACCTTCAGCTTGCCGGTGCTCATATGCTTGATCGCATCCTGTTAATTTTCCCTATAGCATCTTTTCCAGTTTTGCTTTAAGGACTTTTTTGTCGACCTTCCCTGAATCACCTACAGTCGGTATACTTTCCACGATTTCCAAGCGTTCTGGCCATTTAAATGAGGCAAGTTGCTTTTCCTTCAAAAAGGCAACCATTTCTGGAAGCGTTAAGGTTGTACCGGGTTGAGTGACAACAAAAGCACACGCGCGCTCTCCCAATTCTCTTTCCGGATAACCGACAATAGCCACGACTTTAACCTTTGGATGCTCTTGAAGCAAGCCTTCTACCTCTGCCGGGTAGATATTCTGGCCGCCGCGGATAATCATATCTTTGGCCCTGCCCATGATCCAGAGGCACCCCTGATCATATTTAACGATATCCCCAGTGGTGGCCCATCCATCACTGTTAAAGACGGTGGCGGTGAGTTCGGGGTCGCGGTAGTAACCGGCCGGGGAATTGGGTCCCCTGAACCACAGCTGACCGGGTTCACCAGGCTGAACAGAATTACCGTCTTCACCAACGAGCCTGACTTCGTTACCGAAAAGCGGCCTTCCCACGGTCCTTCTTCTCAGTTCCGAAGGATCGTCCACCCTGCAACCGGATACGGAACCTACATCCTGAGTGCCCAGGTCACTTGTAATCACGCCGCCAAACGTTTTTTCTGCCGTTTGTCCCACGTCTGGGGCAAGGTAACCACCAGCCGAGCGGATGAAGCGCAGGGAGCTAATGTTATACTTATCCACCTGCTGTTCAAGCATCCGGACCAAGTGGGTAGGAACAACTCCGATGCACGTCACTTTTTCTTTCTGAATCAGTTCTAGTGCGTTTTCCGCAGTAAATTCTTCCAGTAACACAGTCTTCGCTCCGACCAGGGGAGCAGCGAAATAAGTGAGCGTACCCGCCGCTCCTCCGGCAAAGGGGGCAATGGCAGCGGTAGCATCTTCCACAGTTAGATTCCAGATATCAACCCGGCCCTTGGCCGTACAAAGCCGCGGTGCAATGTTCCACTCCACCAGCTTGGGCAACCCGGTTGTTCCGCTGGTGCTGGTAAGCATCGCCACATCACTGAAGGGGTCAAACCGCCGTTCATCTAAAACTTTTAACTTTTCTTCCGGCACCGGCTCCTTGAAAAGATCGATCAGGGAAGCTGTGCCTTCTGGAGCACCGGCGGGAATCTCTTCTTGAAGAAGGAAAATATGCTTTAGGTTAGGGGATAGTTTGCGGAGTTCACCATACATTCCCAGATAGTCAAACTTTCTGTATATGTTCGGGATAACTACTGCCGAAGCATCCGTTTTTTCAATCATATACGAAATTTCCTTTTGACGCATATAAGCATACACAACAAGAGAAATGAGCCCCGCGCGTTCCGCGGCAATCCTTGCTAGAAAAGCATTGACTTCATTTGGCGCCTGAATAATGATCCGGTCGTATTTCTGCAGGCCCATTTCTACCCAACGGTAGGCAAGCCGGTCTATTAATTCTTTTGCCTGCGCCCAGGTCACCCTGTTCTTCGAATCCACAAGGGCTTCCCGATCGGGGTATTCTTTAGCGTTTTTTGCCCAGAAATCGTAGAAAGTCTCGTCAGTCCAAAAACCTTTCTCCCTAAACTCCTTAATCATATCGTCTGTATACCGAATTGCTCTCATTTATAGTAATCCTCCTATCTCAATAATGCTTTAAAATATTAACCTGCTTTCATCGCTTCCCTAAAGGCTTTTAATATTTCTTCGGCAAATTCCGGATCTTCAAGGTTAGCTTCCACTTCTCTAACTTCAATATCACTTCGCAAGAGTTTTCTTAATTCGGTGATAAAAATACGATCTTCCTCGGGGTTATAAAGAACTGTGCCCTCACCGTCTATGCCGGACCACCCTTTAGTAGGCATGATCACCTTAACCGGACCTTTGGCCTGGTTAAGCTTACGGGCAAATGCTTCTGCTACCACAACCAATTCCTCGGGAGATAAACGCAGGTAGGAGCGCAAGGCATCAAGGTCATACCTTTGACGTTGATAATACTCCGGTTTATATTTGCTTTTCGGTGGAGTCATCAGATTAACCAGACAGGGCGCAATAATTTGCGTAATACCCACATTGCCTGCCGCCTCCAGCCTGTGCGGCCCTGCCGCCCTGGTGCCGCCTAGCAATTCCTCTCCAACCGCACCCGGAGCCAGGTCAATGATTCCACAAAAAATTCTTTCCTTTTCAATCATATCCTCCATGGCCATATCCGGCACACCGGTAGCCGAAAAACCAATCACCTGATAACCTTCTTGTTCAAGTTGCTGCCGCACATAGCTAGCGCTTTTTTCACACATATTCAACAAGGTCATGGCCACCATTCGTTGCTCCTGTTTCTTGCCCGTATCCAAAGCGACGCCGGCTTCCTTCGCCTCAATCATGCCCACGATGCTCCCGGCCGCCCGGGCCAACACATCGCGCATGAGATCATTTAAACCGGTAAAATCAACAACTGAGTGCATGATCGATATGTCCGCGGTGCCAAAGTACCGGCTAACCAAGCCCCGCGCCGCCGCCACACTGGAAACCATCATCTTGGGCACACCAAACGGAAGCGCCTTCATTACACCAGTACCCATCAGACTGCCCGTGGCTCCGCCAATACTAATAATTCCGTCCAATTTGCCATTTTGCAGTAGTTCGTTAACTTTAAGCCCGGCGCCCTTAATCATAGCATTCATCAGTTTGGGACGCTCCAATTGAGCCGGATCAGCCACACCAGCGGCAGCTAATATTTCCTCACGGGAAATATCAGCGCTTATCGCCGCGCTACCTTTGGTGCCCACGTCAACAATTATAGTCTTACAGCCCTTTTTTTCTAACTGCTCTCGCAGATACCGGGTTTCTTCCGGTTTGGTATCTAGTGTGCTGACAATTATTACTGTTTTATTATGCAAAAGTTCCACCTCCCACTACCAAATTTCAGAAAATTAACTTAATTTTTTCGCTAACATGCTTAAAATCTGTTGTTGCCCAGTTTTAAGACCATGTTTGAGTTCGCGATAGTTTTCCTCAACATAAAACTCTGGGAAAGAGATACCATGAGCATCCAAAGGATCAAACCGTGGTCTAAACAAGGTATCTTCATAGAGCACAGATCCGGTATCGCCAACAAATTCCCGGAAAGTATAAATCCGCCCGTCCAATTTAGGAAAAGCCCCCAGCAAAGCCGTTTTTTGTACTTCCTCCATGGTTACTACCATTTTGGCAACTTGAGCTAACTTCTCGTCAAAACGCTGTGAACAGTAGCCGCTTACATCTACACCAATCTTGGCCAGGCAACGGATTGTCCTGTGGTAAGGCGTAACACCGAAAAAAGAAGACCGGTCTAATTTAAAGTTATTCTCGCCCCCAAAATGCACAAGAAACTCCCAGTAATCTTCGGTAAGAATGCCGGCGGAACAAATTTGCAACTTGTTCTTCCATATCCCTAAGGCAGTAGTCTCCAAGCTGCGTTTAAATAATTGTTCCGCAATGACACTGCGACAACGGTTGGCAGTACAAACAAACACCATGTTATCCATCGCTTAACCCTCCTATGGAGACACCCGCTTAACAAAAGACAAATTAAACTCCCCAGGCACTTCACTGGGAAGTGCCTGGATCTTTTTCACTTTTTGCTTATAAACCGTAACTTTTCCAATTGCTAAGCACTTTCTGTTCCATTTCTTTATCCAGGAATATTTCTATGGGCTTTCTCTCCCACTCATACGGGATGCAAGCATCAATGATAATCCGCGAACATATATCCCGGGCATTAATTGGCAGAGACGGATCAAGCGGCGTGGACCGGCCTCTTTTAATGATCTCGGTCCGGTCAACCGGGTTATAACGAGTACTCATGGCCCATACGACTTTGGCCCAGTCATCAGCCGGAATATCATCGTCAACCACGATAACACCCTTGAGACCATAAGCTCCGGTGGTGGTAGCGATTACCGCATTGCCAACATGCGCGGAGTGACCGGGATACATCTGCTTTACCGATACAATGGCCCAGAAACGGCCGGTAGATTCGGGAGGAATATAAACTGATTTGATCCCTGGAATACGCATGGCTTCCAGATCGGACCATAAAGTACCCGTACGGTTGAGCGATTGGATCATATGGGTGTCTGTAACAGGCTTACCGACTGTTGTGCTGTGCAAGATGGGGTTATTACGGTAGTATATTCGTTTAACATTTAAAAATGGTTTCGGCCACTCTTCACCCTTTTTGCCGGAGTAGTAGCCCGTATATTCACCGAACGGCCCTTCCTGGCGGCGTTCTACCGGGTCAATAAAACCTTCCAGAATAATTTCTGCCGACGCCGGCAGAGGCAAACCGGTTAGGTCACTAATAAACAATTCCGTCGGCTCACCACGAATAGCCCCAATAATGCCGTACTCCGAAACACCTGGTGAAACCATTGAGCTTCCAGCCAAGAAGTTGAGCGGGTCGCCGCCGATAACGGTAGCAGCCGGCATAGGCTTGCCCAAATCGCGATACCTGAACAAATGAAACTCAGCGTGCTTACCTCTAATGATCTGGACCCCGACATTATTGTTATCCAGAATTTGTTGTCTGTAAGTACCAAGGTTAATCCAATCAGTATCGGGATCCTTGGTAATCATCGCCGCAGCCGTACCGATAAAGCGGCCGCCGTCCATGGGATACATCTTGGGTGTGGGGAAATCAAACAAATTAACCTTGTTGCCCTCAACAATGTTCTCCATAACCGGTCCGCCATCTACCATTTTGGGCGGGATTAACTGCTTGGTGGTAGCTTCCATCCAACTCCTGGACAGGTTGCACATGCTGGTGTTCAAGGGCCGGCCCAAGGCGATGGCAAGCCGCTGTGATGTAGTAAAAGCACTGGTAAAAACAGGGGTATTGTATCCTTTTACCTTTTCAAACAACAGGGCCGGGCCTTTCTTTTCTTCATTAACCTTAGCAATATGGGACAACTCCAGGTCCCAATCCACTTCGGTTTTAATACGCTTAAGTTGGCCCGCTTCCTCACACTTCTGGATAAAATCTCTTAGATCCACTAGCTCTCCTCCTTTTTATTTTATTAAACCGGCATCTTTAGCCGAATTTTTTTCCTGCCACTAGATTACCAACAATGTATTCCAACGCGCTCTTTTTTGGTTCAACAATGGGTTTTGCTTCCTTCTTGTTCCATATAGTTTCGGGTCTGGTCTGAAGTAGAAAAACATTATCAGGAAAAGTAAAATCTTTATCAACTGCCCATTCAACATCTTGGGGAAGCTTATAATATTGTTCAACCCGCTTGCCGAGACACGCAACCTGCAAAACCTCTTTATCACTTAGACAGGACACATTTTGCCTTTCCGGCTCTATATCCACGGGGACAATATTACCCTCGGGATCGAAATTCATTTCTATGGCCTTATTACAGATGACACGTTTGTTAATACTCATTAGCACTTTATCCACAGTATACTTATCCGGCGTAACCTGCCCGCTAACCAAACTTTCGCCCAATCCCCAACTACCTTCGATAAAAATTCTCGAACGGTCTCCGTTCAAGGGATCTAACGTAAACATAACTCCGGAAGATTTCGCATTTACCATCTTGAGAACGGCTACTCCAATCGGTGAACTTTCAATGGGCATATTCCGTTGCAAACGGTAGGATATCGCCCTGGCATTAAAAGAACTGGCCCATACTTTAATTACATGCTCAATTAATGCCTTTTCACCTTTTACGTTAAGAAAGGTATCAAATTGTCCTGGCATGCTAACCGGACCACTGGAGCGTACCGCCACGTTTACATTCTCTACCTGGCATTTTTGGCAAAGTTCACGATAGTGATTAAGAATGTCCTCTTCAATTTCCGCAGGCATTGGTTTTGAATTGATTAACCCGTCAATATACACATGTGCTTCCTCAAACAGACCTACATCTTCTTTCATTTTTTGCTCATTTTTTTCGAAGTAAGCCAGAATTTCCTTTCCAACCCCGGTTTCGTCGATAAATTTCTGATAAGCATACAATGATACGGCAAAACCAGGCGGTACCGGTAAATTGTTTCTCAACATTTCACCAAGACCACAGCACTTTCTACCAGCAATATACAGATTTCCCGGATCAATTTCTTCTAACCTATATACACTTTTATTACTCACATCTTACACTCCCTTCGGATATCTAAACGGTTGATTGGTTATTGAGCATGTGAGTTCGTTTTTCCATCATCTATTGATCAAAAAACCACATTAGCTTTAAAATACTTAGAACATTCTTTTAGGACATTTTGATCAGTCAAAGTCGCATTTTACCACCATGCTATTATAAAATTTGACTTTGACTTGAACCTAAGCTGTTCCAAATTATCAACTAACTTTAATAACAAACATCTTAAGGTTCTAAGAGGGTAACAATTCCCTTATCACCGTCAACCCTGATCCTTTGTCCTGTTTTAATCCTTGCAGTGCCATAACCCGCACCGACTACCGCCGGCATACCATACTCGCGGCAGACTATGGCCGCGTGGGACATAATTCCCCCAACATCAGTAACCACACCTCTAATAACGGTAAATATCGGCGCCCAGCTTGGCGAAGTAGTGGGAGCAACCAATATTTCACCTTCACGCAGAGTACTCAACTCACTCGGACCACGTACTACCCTGGCAATTCCTTCAACCACTCCGGTAGAACCTGAAAAGCCCCTCAACTCTGTAAGTGAATCATTATCAGAATTTTTAGCGTCGAGCCATGCATCCACACGCTCAGTTGTAACTCCCCACAGGACAACAGTAAAAGGTTCTTTAACAACTTCAGGTGGAAGTCCGTACGCGGGAGGCGGGGTATATTCCCTAAATTTTTGCAAGACTCCCTTGCGCCACTCAATTTCCTGCGGCCATTTAGAAGCACCATACGAATTTACACCAGTACCCCAGGCACAGTTCATATCTGCGATTAATTCTGAAATTTCAAAACGGTTAAGATACCAAATGTCTTCTACGTCGTTAATCATATGCTTGTTAACTAAGACTGCAGCCAATTCCCTGATCTTTCCATAGAAAACACTATGGAACCAGTGCTCTACGTAAAAGAGATGCTCTTCCACGTATGGAAAGACAGTTCGAGAAATTGCTAGCAACTTTTCAAAAGTATTCTTATCTTCTTCCGTGCGCAGGAGTAAAGCATATTCGGAGGTAATCCGCTCTCGCTCCTCAAGCAAATGCTGCGTGGGGCGCTCAAGACTTTCACCCTTTTCTAACTTAGCGATATAACTTCTAATGGACATAAAAGGTATTTCTAAACGATCGTTCCAGCAGTAATGATCATGATACCAACCAGTGCCGGAGGAAAGATAGAACCAGGGATCCCTAGCCTCTTCCAACTGTTTTAACCATTCTTTTCCCGGATCCGTTTTAGCCATCTTAGACATTACCACTTCGGGATCTGTAGATGATTTAACTATACCTGCGACCCCCAGGTTGACTGCCGACTTAGCCAGTTCTTTCACTCTTTCATCTGGTTGGAAAAGGATCACGTCAATACCGCCAATCATCTTGGTAATGCTGCTGTCTTCTATACCGGGGAAAGCCTGCCTACAAAAATCTGCGAAAGTAACGTAAGCCGCATAACCTAGGTTTAAAAATTCCATATGATACTGCCAATTTTTCATAGCCAATTCTATTACACGGTTGTACGCTAACGACAGATCATAGGCGGTACTTATACCAATGCCATCATGAATTATTGAAATGTCCTCCATATCCGGCGGGTTCTTGAATTCTATGGCATCTACCGCTTTGATAATAGCTAACATCTTTTCTTTCCATTTTGCATAGAGTGAATCCCAATTTTCATAGTAATAACCAGCTCTCTCCATGAAAAGTGGAATTCTCTTTTCGATTTCTTTGGGGTCGGTGACCGGAACAGCCGCAAGATAAACATAACCATTGATTATCCGGTGATCAACTCCGTATGCCGCAGGAACCATGAAAATTCGAGTATTAAACTGGGAAAGACTGAGGTACCAGGCTTCGTCCCAGATTAAGTCAAATGGATACATCGGCTCCGGGTAGTGCAATCCGTCATAATACCACAGCGTGTTATTTTCATACGCTTCTCTTTCCTTGTTAACCTTAGCTATCTGATAGAAGTATGGATACATTCTTTCCCAACCCTCTGTGCCAGGAATTACCGGAGCCTCACTAGGGTTTGAGAATTTACGTTTTTCAGACATTGTTTTTTCCCCCTTCGTAATAAACCAGATTAAGCTAGAACATTACTTTAAACCTTTTTTTAGCGAAGGGCTATAATCACTCCTTTCAGTTGTTAAGCATTAGAAATATCTTGTCAAATATGATTGTTTGTGGTACAGTACTTCAAGGTGCTGTAAACATGGCTAGCCAGGCCATGTGCATACAGTATGAGCCACAGCAGTTTGTTCCATCAGCCGGGAGAACAGCAGGTTGTGGCTCAAAATTTAATATAAAGACTTTTTTATCAGCCTTTAATTCCAGCCAGCAATTCTTTGAAGAATCCTTTCGCTATCTGCATTCGTTTAAAAAGACCGGCTTTATTTAAGTATTTCAAAAACTATATCGTTTCGTCATGTTGCCGTAGTTTCTTATCTGCATGGAACTTCTAGTGTTACAACAAAGCCCATGGAATCGTAACGAGAATTCTCCGACAGCTTCTTTCGCCACCTCCATAACTTTAACTGATTACAAATTTATCACAACAGTTATAGTATTACTATATTAATAAAGACAGAATTTTCTGAAATTTTAGTCTAAAAAAACAGTAATCATAGGGGGTACTTTGACTTTTTACCGGTGGCACTGGATTTAATCAGTACACAAGGCTTTAGCCGAGAAGAAGCAATAGAGGCTATTTGAGGTGTTTGATATAGACCGGGTTTATCCACCGACTAAAAACCGGACAGCTTGGTTTGCTATTGTATTTGAAGAAAAATTACATGAAGCACAGGTTGATATTATAGCTTACAGAAAACTTAAGGGTAAATAAATTCAGTACCGGGTAACGTATTCACGGCCACCCGGTACTTTTCTTTTTTAATGAATGCTAACGTAATTTTTATTACTTGACATTAATCATTAAAGGAGGCATACTATAGAAATACAAGCATTATTTCCCATTACATAATATTCAGAATATTGGCAATTGTCGTATCATGCGTAAGGATCTCGATGATTTGCGGATTAGTACGAGAAGTATAATAACCGCAATATAACGATATAACCATTTGAAAACTAACATCGTTTTACATGATGGAAGGTGAAGGTTATTATCCAGGATATACATCTTAAGAGAATGCTCCGCCTACAACCCGAGGCAGGGAAAAATTACCTTAATAATATGCGTGTACTAATTTTAAATACCCATTCAGTAGGAATTCTTCGTAAGAATCTTATTATCAATCTAGGTACTGAACAGGCCAAGAGGCTTATAATTAGCTACAGTTTCGCTTGCGGTTACCATGATGCTGAAAGTACCATGCATGATTTTTCCCTGAAAGATAAAAATGAAAGTTACCAGCTGGGCACACTTCTTCACACATTTATTGGCATGGTCCACGCCACCCCTCTTGAAATACATTTAAACAAAGATAAAACCAAGTGCATCGAAGGCATTTGGTATGATTCTTACGAAGCAGAAAATCATATCAAGCATTTTGGTCCCGCAACAGAACCGGTATGCTGGTCACTGGCGGGTTACGCAAGTGGTATCATGTCGGCTCTTTGGGGTGAGCTGACAATTATCAAGGAAGTAGCTTGCATAGCCAAGGGTGACCCGTATTGCCGTTATATAGGCAAGACAATGGCCCATTGGGGTGATGAAATTCTACCCGACCTGCACTATTACCAGGGAACAAACCTGGGTGAAACGTTAGAGCAGTCTCACGACAACGAAAATATCTCTGAGCAAAATACCGCACTAAAACAATCAATAGTCATCCATGAGCAGATAAACAGGATGGTATTAGACGGAGACAATCTGTTGGCTATTGCCAGCAAGGTGAGTCAAATAATTGGTGGGACGATCTTTGTTGAAGATCAGTCCTTCCGGCCAGTCGCGTATTTTTCGCCCACAATGGCAACAGGAAAAGACTTGCCGGCTCAAGGGGATTGCTCAACCAGAGATATTTTTAACAATTGGAGCCATAACCTCCTGGCCAGCACGTTGATCCAGGAAAAAAGAACAATAATACTTTCTGCAGAAACATCGAAGAAACCATTTGCTAGACTTATTTCCCCAATTGTAATCGGACAGGATCTCCTGGGTTATGTTAGTTTTTTCAAGACCTCAGGTAAGTTCACCTGGCTGGATCGAGTGACACTGGAGCGCGCTGCTGCAGTTTTCGCCCTCAAGATGAGGCAGACTCGGACAGTAGCTGAAACAGAGGCCCGCCTTAAGGTTGATTTGGTTGAAGATTTAATCAAGGGTAATTTCGACTCTGAAACCTCAATTATAGAAAAAGCAAGCTGCCTCGGCTATAATCTCAACCAGCCCCACAACTTACTGATCATTAATGTGGATAAATTTAAAACACTGATTGATCTGTTCGGAGGAGTTGAAAAGCAGCTTCTCCGCTTTAAGAACCTTCTTTGTAATACGGTTAACCTGGCGCTTGATGCCTGTAGCCTTCATGGTACAGTTACGGCAAAAGGCAACAACGTTATCGTCATCACTGAGTTAGATCCAAATGCAACCTGTACCAGTACTGATCTGGCACATGCTATTCAGGAGCGGGTTAGACAACGGTTCCTGAAACAAAAAATAACCGTTTCGATTGGTATTGGGAGGACTTGCCACACCCCCTCAGATTTCGAGCTATCCTACCAGGAAGCCCGGAGAGCATTAACAATAATAAAGGGGTTAAATCAAACTGATACTGTTGTTTCATATGATAACCTCGGTATTTATGGCTTGCTCTTCTATAACACCAACCAGCAGAACCTGCTCGACTTTATGAAGAAACAGCTTGGCAAGTTGCTAGAATACGACGCAAAGTACCAATCTCAATTGGTAGAAACCCTTCATCTATATTTCAGGCATGACGGTAATATTAAAGACGCTGCCGATGCCGCAGCTGTAACACCAAGTGGTTTTAAATACCGTCTCGGGAAAATAAGTGAAGTAGGTAGCTTTAATCTGAAAGAATCGGATAAAAGATTTGATTTACAAATGGCTTTAAAAATATGGTGTATTCTTGAGGGTGATAGGGACCGGGTTTGCTTCAACAAAAATCCTAATATTTAAATAGAAACGAGCCAGTTAGAGAAGAGGATGTCCCCGACTGTTGAAGCTGGGTAAAGATCAAATTTATATTGAATTTATTCATGAAAATGAGGCTGCCCATGCTGCAATAATATTTTCCGGGAGGAAAGGACATGCAAAATAAGCTCATCGTAATCAGGGGAGCTGGCGACGTGGCTAGCGGCACGGCACACAGGCTGGTAAGAAGCGGCTTCCCTGTAGTAATGATTGAGCTGCCGGAACCACTGGTTGTTCGACGCACGGTATCCTTTGCTGAAGCGGTATTTAGAGGTAAATGTACGGTGGAGGATATAACGGCTGAATTAGCCGTTACAACAGGTGATATACATAAATTGTTGTCAGCCGGGAAAATACCCATCGTCGCTAACCCCAATCAATACCCTCTAAAAGAACTTCGTCCGGCAGCAGTTATTGACGCCACCCTAGCCAAAAAAAATATAGGCACAACCATAAATGACGCCCCAATAGTGATTGGTCTAGGTCCGGGTTTTACAGCTGGAGTGGATGTTCATGCCATTGTGGAAACCCAAAGAGGTCACAATTTAGGGAAAGTAATCCTACAAGGCCAGGCCGAACCAAATACAGGGATACCTGGAGAAATTAGCGGCTACCGGGAAGAGCGAGTCCTACGCGCTCCGGGAAGCGGCACTTTTTTAGCCGTCAAAGAGATCGGGGCGAGTGTACAAAAAGGGGAACTTGTAGCTACTATTGCTCACCTGCCGCTACAGGCAACGATCCCCGGGGTTATTAGGGGTATGCTGCATAATAACCTGAAAGTAACACCCGGAATGAAGGTGGGAGATATTGACGCACGTCACATGAAGGAATATTGTTATACTATTTCTGATAAAGCCCGGGCCATAGCCGGTGGGGTATTGGAAGCATACTTATTCTTACGGAGGAGGTTATAGCAAGATGTTAGAATTAATGGATCAGCTTTTATTTCTAAAAGAAACAGGTACAGATGTCGCTATAGTAACAGTTACTAAAACTATAGGCTCCACCCCGCGCAATTCCGGGGCCAAAATGCTTGTGTTCAAGGATGGCCAAGTTTACGGAACTATCGGCGGTGGTAGCGGTGAAGCTGCAGCTAAAAAAGAAGCCCTGCAAGTGCTTGATACTAAGGCCGCAAAGAAATACCAACTGGATCTGACTAACAATACCGCCGCAGGAGAAGGAATGATTTGCGGGGGTAAAATGGAATTTTTTATCGACTGCCTTAGCTGTGGGGATAACGATTCCAGACAAGTTTTACTGGCTTACCATGCTTCTTTAGAAAGAAAAGAAAACCCCCTGCTCGTAACAATAACCGGTATTGATGATGAAAAAAAGCAGCTATTAGGCCGGAAAATGGCCTTCTTACCAATGAACAACGAAGCCGGGGATCTGGGAACAACGGAAATAACGGAGATCGCCCGCATTACTGCCGGCCAACTCCGCGGCATAAAAGAGCCCATGCTGTTCACCCCACCCACAGAAGCAAAACAAAGCGGCCCTAAAAAATTAGAGTTATTATTTGAGCCGGGTATCCAGAAACCGCAAATATTAATTCTAGGCGGAGGGCATATTGCCCTGCCCCTGGTAAAAATGGCTTCTATTCTCGATTATCATACCACTGTTGTTGACGACCGACCTTCTTTTGCCAACACAACCCGTTTTCCGGAAGCAGAACGAGTAATCTGCACCGTTTTCGAGGACTTCTTAAAAGAACTGAAAACAGACCGCAACACCTTTATCGTCATCATAACCAGGGGACATAAGCATGACCTGGATTGCCTGCGTGAGGTAATCAACAAACCTGCCGCCTATAGGGGTATGATCGGCAGCAAAAAGAAAATAAAGGCAATATATACCCAACTAGAGGAGGAAGGAATTCCTGCAGAGCAATTAAAAGAGGTTCATGCACCAATCGGCCTGAATATAGGCGCAGAAACACCGGAAGAAATAGCCTTATCCATTCTGGCCGAAATAGTAAATAACTGGCGGAACAGGGAAATACTAAGCGAAGTTTGTACCGGTTCAGAAAGTGCTCACCCTGCCGCGTGATGGGTTTACAATAGGGACCGTCCCTTTGTCAGGAACCGTCCCATTGTTACCTTCTTTTATCTTACTTTTCTGCTTCCGCCTCTTCCTTGGTCTTTTTAATAATCTCTTCCGTCAGGCGAGCCGGGACCTCTTCGTAACCGGTAAATTCCATCGTGAACGAACCGCGGCCCTGCGTCATTGACTTCAGATCAATAGCATACCGATACATTTCGGATAGCGGTGCGTTAGCTTTGATCATAGTTTGCTTCCCTTGCTGCTCGGTGCCCAGCACGCGGCCGCGCCTGGTGTTGAAGTCACTGATGATGTCCCCCATAAAGTATTCAGGCACTAAAACCTCTACGCTCATCATCGGCTCTAAGAGAACCGGCTTGGCCTGCGGAATACCCTTTTTAAAGGCCAGTGACGCGGCAATTTTAAAAGCCAGCTCGGATGAGTCCACATTATGATAAGAGCCGTCGTAAAGGGTGGCCTTAACACCTGTAGTAGGATATCCCGCCAGCACACCTTCCAGCAGCGCATCGCGAAGCCCCTTTTCAACCGCCGGGAAATAGTTTTTGGGAACCGAACCACCGAAGATATCCTCGGCAAATACAAAGTCCTCTTCCGGATTAGGCTCAAAACGCACCCAGACGTGTCCATACTGGCCGCGGCCGCCGGACTGCTTCTTATGCTTTCCTTCCACCTCAACCGTCGACCTGATCGTCTCCCGGTAGGGAACCTTGGGATCAGACAACACCACATCGACACCAAACTTGCGCTTTAGTTTATCAACCATAATATTCAGGTGCAACTCACCCATGCCGGTAACTAGATTCTGTTTAGTTTCGGTATTTTTTTCAATCCGAATAGTGGGGTCTTCTTCCAGTACTTTATTTACGGCATCGCCTAATTTATCTTCATCGTTCTTGCTCTTAGGAGCAATTGCTACCGACAGAGTCGGTACCGGAAATTCAATTCCTTCCAGTACCACTGACTTATCCTTATCACATAAAGTATCCCCCGTGCCGGTATCCTGTAATTTAACTACAACCGCCATGTCACCGGACGGAACAACATCGGTCTGTACCGTGTTCTTCCCTCTAACATAAAGTACATTGCCAATTTTTTCTTGTTTTCCTTTGGTACTGTTATTGACCACCGAATCACTCTTGAAATTCCCGCTAAATACGCGCAAAAAGTTCATTTTGCCCACATAGGGGTCGGCAATGGTCTTGAATACCAGGGCCGCCATCGGGCCTTCTTCTACCCGAGGAGCCGGCAAGTAACCAGCAACCACATCCAACAATTGGGCCACCCCGATATTTTTGGTTGCCGAACCGGCCAGCACCGGCACAACTTTTGCCATCGCTATGCTTTTTTTCAGGCCGTCTCTTATTTCCTCCGGAGTGAGTTCCTCCCCTTCCAGGTACTTCATGGTCAGATCGTCGTCACTTTCGGCAGCCGCCTCAACAAGCCGCTCACGGTACTGGGCAATTTCATCGGCAAGGTCTTCCGGCACCGGGATTTCTTTACCCTTACCATCCCCGGTGTAGGCTTTATTATTGATTAGATCAACCACGCCGGTAAAGGTGTTAAAAGCCCCGATAGGTACTTGCACTGGAAAAAAATTATTACCAAATTTGGCTTTAAGATCATCCAGCACTTTAGCAAAACTGGAATTTTCACGGTCCATTTTATTTATAAAAACTATCCTGGGCAAATTGTACTTATCCGCAATGTCCCAGATCACTTCATGCTGTACTTCCACGCCGTCGACTGCGGAAACAACAAACATGGCGCAATCGGCAACTTTTAAAGCTCCCTTCACTTCACCGATAAAATCAGAGAAACCGGGGGTATCCAGCAAGTTGATTTTGGTATTGTTCCACTCGCAGGGAACGAGGCTGGTATGAATAGTTATTTGCCTGGCAACTTCTTCCGGGTGGTAGTCTGAAGTCGTGGTACCGTCTTCCACCCTGCCAAGCCGGGAGAGAATTCCAGTATTATAAAGCATGGCCTCAACTAGGGAGGTTTTACCGGACCCGCCATGCGCTACTACCCCGATATTGCGTATTTGGCTGGTTTGATAGTTCTTCAAATAATGTTCCCCCTTTGTAAATAATGGTTTCCTTAACGCTATTTTTCTATACTTATTTAACTTCTTCCGGGTTTTTCTGGATCAAATAAAAAACAATCCCGGTAGCGCTTTGAGCATACTGCTATAAAAACGCATAACGCATAGGCGTGTTATTCTACAATAGGCGCTTAAATTCCTTGTCATTTATGAAATAAGCCGGGAATTTTTTATTTCGGAAAATTAAGAGAGTATAGAATGCCGCCGGCTAAAGTCTATTCAAGGGCATTTCTCAATTAATTCTCTAATTTCATGCATAGCCAGGTAATTAGTCAAGTCATAATGCACCGGTGTGATCGAAACCAGTCCTTCTTTAATCGCCCACACATCGGTTTCCGGGTCATCGGCATCCACGTCAAAAGGTTCGCCCGCCATCCAAAAGTAAGTGCCGCCCCGTGGGTCTGTTCTTTTACAAAACACATTCTGGTAGCGCCTGTTGCCCAATTTAGTCACTTTGACGCCGCGCGGCTCACCGGGCGGTACATTTATATTAATCAGCAAAGAGCCATATAACTCTTTACCGATGCCTTGCACAAGCTTTTTGATAAACTCTCCCGCGCAGGTAAAATCCCGGTATTCATAACTGGCCAGCGAAATGGCAATGGCCGGTATATCATTGATAATTCCTTCTATCGCTGCCGAAACAGTACCTGAGTACAATATATCCGTGCCGAGATTCGGCCCCAGGTTGATCCCTGATATAACCAAATCAGGGGGTTC
>JAQVOX010000028.1 GCA_028702435.1 Desulfotomaculaceae bacterium
ATCCCGGCAAGTTGGCGTATTTGCTGAATATTACCACGGGCGCCGGAGGAGGCCATCATATATACCGGGTTAAACCGGTCCAACGCCTCAACCAACGATTCAGTAACATTTTTAGTAGCATCATTCCAAATTCCGATTACTGTACGGTAACGCTCATCTTCTGTAATCAAACCACGGCGATACTGCAACTCAACCTTTTCAACATGCTTCTCCGCGTCCGTTAGGATCTCTTTTTTTTCTTCAGGGATCGTAATATCTTGGATACCAATTGTTAGTCCGGCTTTAGTGGCAAAAGTAAAACCAAGCTTTTTGATTCCATCCAGCAAGCTAGTGGTAGCTGAAAAGCCAAGCCTGCGGTAACAATCATCAACAATTTTGCTTAGAACCTTTTTATCGATCATTTGGTTAACATATCCTAAATCTTGGGGGATTACCTCATTAAAAATAATTCTACCAGTAGTGGTTTCAAGCAAGCGTCCATCAGGCATCCGCACTTTGATTCTGGCGTGAATTGAAACGGCATCAGTATAATAGGCCATTACAGCCTCTTCACTATCCTTAAAAGCTTTCCCCTCACCAAGAACTCCGGGCTTTTCCATAGTCAGGTAGAAAATCCCTAGAATCATGTCCTGAGTCGGGATAGCTACCGGGCGGCCGTCCTTAGGGTTTAAAATATTATTTGATGAAAGCATTAGCAACCTGGCCTCCGCCTGAGCTTCAGCAGAAAGTGGCACATGTACAGCCATCTGATCACCGTCAAAGTCAGCATTATAAGCGGTACAGACCATCGGGTGGATTTGGATTGCACGTCCCTCCACCAACACCGGCTCAAAGGCCTGGATACCTAAACGGTGCAAGGTAGGAGCGCGGTTTAGTAAAACCGGGTGATCACTAATCACATCTTCAAGCACATCCCAAACTTCCGGACGCACCCTCTCTACCATGCGCTTTGCACTCTTTATGTTGTGGGCATGGCCATCATTAACCAGGCGCTTCATCACAAAAGGCTTAAATAATTCTAGTGCCATTTCTTTGGGCAGGCCACACTGATGCATGCTCAAATTTGGGCCGACCACAATTACCGAACGGCCAGAATAATCGACCCGTTTGCCAAGAAGATTTTGACGAAATCGGCCTTGCTTTCCTTTCAACATATCACTTAACGACTTTAACGGCCGATTACCCGGCCCGGTTACCGGCCGTCCCCTGCGGCCATTATCAATGAGCGCATCCACAGCCTCTTGAAGCATTCTCTTCTCATTTCTTACAATAATATCCGGCGCCCCTAAATCCAACAATCTTTTCAGGCGGTTGTTCCGGTTTATTACACGGCGGTATAAATCATTTAAGTCGGACGTGGCAAAACGGCCGCCATCCAACTGTACCATCGGTCGAAGCTCGGGAGGAATCACCGGAACTACATCAAGCACCATCCACACCGGCTGGTTTCCTGATTTACGGAAAGATTCTACTACCTCCAAACGCCTGATGGCTCTAATTTTCCGCTGGCCGGTGACATCTTTTAATTCCTGACGTAATTCCCTGGCTAATTCCTCTAGGTCGATTTCTTCCAAGAGCTTTTTAATAGCCTCGGCACCCATACCGGCCTTAAATATATTGCCATACTTTTCACGGTGTTCCCGGTACTCGGTCTCAGTAAGCAGCTGTTTTTTGATCAATCCAGTTTCACCCGGATCAATAACAATATATGAAACAAAATACAAAACTCTCTCCAAAGCCCGTGGAGACATGTCCAGGAGGAGTCCCATTCGGCTGGGAATGCCCTTAAAATACCATATATGGGATACCGGTGCAGCCAATTTGATATGGCCGAGACGCTCCCTACGCACCTTGGAGCGGGTGACCTCTACGCCACACCTGTCACATACTACCCCCTTATAGCGCACACGCTTGTATTTGCCACAGTGACACTCCCAGTCACGGGTAGGGCCAAAGATACGTTCACAAAAGAGCCCGTCTCTTTCCGGTTTCAGGGTACGATAGTTAATGGTTTCAGGCTTCTTGACCTCGCCACTGGACCAACTGGTAATTTGCTCAGGAGATGCCAGGCCGATCCGGATCTGGTCAAAGTTATTTAAGTCCAGCAAAAAGACCCCCTCTCTTTGTTGGTAGGAGCATTAGCTGATGAATTGCTGATAATGTAATTTCTCCAGCAACTAACCACTCACCACAAATATTACTCGCCCCCCAGTTCAAAATCCTCTTCATCGAATTCATCATTAGTACCTGCCGCAGTATCTACATCACCGTCAATCTCTTCTTTATCAACTGCAGGCGGTTCTTCTTGCTGTATATCAATACCTAATTCCTTAGCGGTTTCGGTAATATCCTCATCAGCGTCCTTAATATCAATTTCCCGGTCGTCTTCAGCCAGCACCCTGACATCGAGCCCCAGACTTTGCAGTTCCTTAATCAAAACCTTAAAGGACTCTGGGACACCCGGCTCAGGCACATTTTCCCCTTTGACTATAGACTCATAGGTTTTCACCCGGCCAATTACATCGTCAGATTTAACAGTCAATATCTCCTGCAAGGTATAAGCTGCGCCATAAGCCTCCAGCGCCCATACCTCCATCTCACCAAATCGCTGTCCCCCGAACTGTGCCTTACCGCCCAACGGTTGCTGTGTAACAAGAGAATAGGGTCCTGTGGAGCGGGCGTGGATTTTATCGTCCACCAAGTGGGCTAATTTAAGCATATATACATAACCCACCGTTACAGGGTTATCAAAAGGCTCTCCCGTACGCCCGTCATATAACTTTATTTTTCCGTTTTCGGGCAGGCCTGCCTCACGTAATGAGGCAAGAATGTCCTCCTCCGAAGCCCCATTAAACACTGGTGTTGCAACATGATAACCCAGCGCATTGGCAGCCCAGCCAAGGTGGGCCTCTAAAACCTGTCCAATGTTCATCCGGGAGGGAACACCTAGTGGGTTCAGAACAATTTCAATTGGTGTACCGTCCGGCAGGAAAGGCATATCCTCTTCGGGTAAGATCCGGGCAATAACCCCTTTATTTCCATGGCGACCAGCCATTTTATCGCCTTCGGAGATCTTCCTTTTTTGGGCAATGTATACTCGAACCAATTGGTTTACACCGGGCGGTAATTCATCTCCATTATCCCGGGAAAACACCTTGACGTCCACTATCTTCCCGGCCTCTCCATGCGGTACCCGCAGCGAGGTGTCCCGCACTTCCCTTGCCTTTTCACCAAAGATTGCCCGCAGCAAACGTTCCTCGGCAGTTAATTCTGTTTCTCCCTTTGGTGTTACTTTACCAACCAAGATATCACCTGGTCGCACTTCAGCACCTGTGCGAATAATCCCACGCACGTCCAAATCTTTCAAGATCTCTTCGCCAACATTGGGTATATCCCGAGTGATCTCCTCTGGACCTAACTTAGTATCGCGAGCATCACATTCATATTCTTCTATATGTATCGAGGTAAAGAAATCCTCTTTTACCGCCTTCTCACTTATAAGGATGGCATCTTCATAATTAAAGCCTTCCCAGGGCATAAATGCTACCAATATATTCCTACCAAGCGCCAGTTCACCATAATCGGTTGAAGGCCCATCAGCGATAACCTGTCCCACCATCACCTTTTCACCTTTGCTTACAATCGGCTTTTGGTTGATACATGTACCCTGATTGGAGCGGGTAAACTTTAAGAGTTTGTAATGATCGGTTCCTGGAGGTCTGTAAACAAGGTTTAAATCCACTGATATCGAAATATCCTTTACCCCAGTATCATACAGGCAATGCAAGTGCCCTATATTAAGCTTATCACCACTTTTAACCAACAACTCCCCAGTTTCGGGCAAAAAAATATCGTTCAGGGCCTTTATTTCCTTAATTTTAGGCAAATGATATTTTTTATCGTCTATAAGCTCAGGGAGCGGAACATTATAAACAGTAAGCCTGGCAATATCTGATTCCTCTAGCAGAAGTCCAGCTTGTTTCAAAATCTGTACGTTTCCGCAAGTAATATTTTCTCCTTTACTTACCAGCCGTTCCTTAGAATCCGGTATCATTACGTCATACGGCCATGTTCCTTCATATCTAGCGTCGGCCTTGATCACAATATTATTTGCGGTTACCTTCTCGACAATACCTGCATTTTTTGCGATAACCTCTACTCCTGAATCTCTTGCAGCTTTATATTCAATACCGGTACCGACTAGAGGAGCCTGGGTTCTCAAAAGTGGCACAGCCTGACGCTGCATATTGGCTCCCATTAACGCACGGTTGGCATCATCGTGTTCCAAAAACGGGATCAGCGATGTAGCTATGCTGAAAACCTGCTTCGGGGAAACGTCCATGAAATCAACGCGGTCAGCGGGAACTACCACAATCTCAGGCGAACGGGCATTGACCCGTTTCTCTATAAAGTGTCCCTTGTCGTCCAGCGGGGCGTTGGCCTGGGCGATGACATATCCTTCCTCTCTATCCGCTGTAAGATAAATAATTTCTTCAGTAACGCGCTTATTTTTCTTATCTACCTTACGGTAAGGCGTTTCAATAAAACCAAGCGGGTTAATCCTTGCATAGGTACTTAACGAACCAATCAGGCCAATATTAGGACCTTCAGGTGTCTCAATGGGACACATCCGCCCATAGTGGGAGTTGTGGACATCACGAACCTCAAAGCCTGCCCTTTCCCTCGACAAACCACCCGGGCCCAAGGCAGACAGCCGTCTTTTATGGGTAAGCTCGGCCAATGGGTTGGTCTGGTCCATAAATTGCGATAACTGACTGGAACCAAAAAATTCTTTTATAGCAGCAACCACTGGGCGTATATTAATTAACACCTGCGGGGTGATCACGTCCACGTCTTGTATAGTCATTCTCTCTCGAACTACTCGCTCCATTCTAGAAAGGCCGATCCGAAACTGATTTTGTAAAAGTTCACCTACCGATCGCAAACGACGATTGCCCAAATGATCAATATCATCCACGTGGCCCTCAGAGTTCATCAAACCAAGTAGGTATCTTATTGTTTCAATTATATCTTCATGGGTCAGCTCTCTGATGAATTCACGCTCTTTTGGAACTTCTTTCCTTAGATAAGGGTCAAACTCAGTTTCCCCACTAGTGTTTTCTCCATAACGATAAAGGATGCCGTGCTTTAACTTTTCCTGGATTTTATACCGACCAACATTAGCCAAGTTATAGCGCTTAGAGTCAAAAAAAAGAGACACCAAGAGGGACCTTGCACTTTCTACTGTAGGCGGCTCCCCTGGTCGCAAACGCTTATAGATCTCCACCAAAGCTTCATCTTCGCTATCACAGTTGTCCCGGTTAAGTGTCTCTTGGATATTCTTATCCCCTTTAAAAAGCTCGTTGATCATTACATTAGTGCTATACCCCAGAGCACGCACTAAAACTGTGGCTAAGATTTTCCTGGTACGATCAATTCGCACAAACACATGGTCATTGACATCAGTTTCGAATTCCAACCAGGCGCCACGGTTGGGAATTATGGTGGCAGTATAAAGCCTCTTGCCGGTTGGATCGATATTCTCATTAAAATAAACACCAGGCGAACGGACAAGCTGACTAACTATCACCCGCTCCGCACCATTGATGATAAAGGTCCCCTTGTCGGTCATTAGCGGGAAATCTCCCATAAAGACTTCCTGCTCCTTTACTTCCCCAGTCTCTTTATTAATCAGCCTTACTTTTACCCGTAAAGGAGCGGCAAAGGTAACATCCCTCTCTTTACATTCCTCTACCGAATACTTTGGGTCGCCGAGGATATAATCCAAAAACTCGAGCACAAGGTTTCCAGTAAAGTCTTGTATAGGGGATATATCCAGGAAAACCTCTCTCAAACCCTCTTTTAAAAACCACTTATAAGAATTGCGCTGGACCTCAATAAGGTTGGGCAGTTCCAAGATTTCTTTCAACTTACCAAAACCCTTACGCTTCCTGACACCCACCTTCTCGGGATAAACCATCTAGCGCCTCACACCCCTGTTCCATAATAAGGAATTATAAATTCTCTGGTCTTAGACCTCTATAACGGCCCTAAGACCGGCTAACATTAATTAAAAAATAATCATGAGAAACTACAAGCTAAACACAACGACAATGAAAAGCAAGGCTTTGTTCTTTACAATACCTCGCTTAATGACAAAAATCGTACTATCTAAAATATTATTAACAGTATAATACCATAAAATACATTATTTACAAACTTAAAAAGCCTCTCATTCACGCATTTTATTATATTAGCACATTAGAACATCTCTGTCAAGACTTTGATAACTAATAAATTATTATTCTTAATTGCAACAAAAAAGAGGCTCAATGGCCCCTTTTCTTGTTGCGATTTATTTAATATCTACAGAGGCGCCTGCTTCAGTAAGTTTTACTTTGATTTCTTCAGCCTCTTGTTTACTGATCTTTTCCTTAACTGCTTTCGGCGCTGCATCTACCAGATCCTTTGCTTCTTTCAGGCCTAGAGCAGTTATTTCCCGGACAACCTTAATTACATTTACTTTCTTATCACCAATTGCAGTAAGAATGACATCAAATTCGGTTTGTTCCTCTTCAACGGCCGCCGTAGCCTGAGCAGCCCCCGGTGCGGCAGCAACAGCTACTGGAGCAGCAGCACTTACACCGAACTCTTCTTCAAAAGCTTTTACCAGCTCAGACAACTCCAGGACAGTCATACCTTTTACTGCTTCAAGGATTTCTTGTACTTTAGACATTGACGAATACCACCTTTCATTATTTAAATGTTTATTTTCAAGGATTGTGCCCAAAATGCCCCTTACGCTTCTCCAGCACGCTGTTTACGTACAGCTTCCACAGCATAAGCAAAACTGCGAATGGTACCCTGGAGCACACTGGCAAAACCATAAAGCGGAGCCTGCATTCCGCCCAGCGCTTTAGCAAGAAGAACCTCCCGGGGAGGCAACTCTGCCAGGTCTTTAACCCCCCTAGCATCGATAACTTTCCCCTCAAGAATCCCTGCCTTAATCTCCATCTTTTTAGTCTCACGAATGAATTCGGAAAGTACTTTAGCTGGAGCTACCGGATCCTTGCCGAAAGCAATTGCAATAGGACCCACTAGATAAGGTTCAATACCTTCTACGCCTAGACGCTTGACAACAATACTAGTCAGGGTATTCTTAGCAACTTTATATTCACATCCGGCTTCACGCAGTTTGCGGCGTAATTTGGTAGCCTCTGCAACATTCAGATTACGGTAATCCGCAAAGACAGAAACTGCAGATCCCTCAAATTTTTCTTTTAGATCCTGAATAATCTCTTCTTTTTTTGCTTTTGTAATAGGCATTTCTCAAAACACCTCCCCTCAAATAGTCTCTGGACCAGATGACTGACGCAAAAACAAACACATAGTAATGTTACTTAGGGCATATATTGCTAACAATCGTAGTATTAAGAAATAATTATACATAAAGAAGGCCTCCTGCAGACAACTACACAGAGGCCCCGGTCTCTTCAACGGGAGAATCAGCCTCGGTCGGCGGCTTTATAGCCATTATGCATAAGCACCGGCGGTCTACAGCTTTCTTTATTATTATAATATTGACTTAAGCCTAATGAGTCGTTTTCATAGCATTAACCCTTACTCCGGGGCCCATTGTTGATGACAGAAAAATACTTTTAATATACTGCCCTTTCGCAGCGGCAGGCCTTGCCCGGTTCAGAGCTTCCATCAGTGTTCGCAGGTTCTCCTGCAAATATTCGGTACTGAAAGACACTTTACCAATGGGGGCGTGAATAATACCAGCCTTATCCAACCTGTACTCTATTTTACCAGCTTTAACTTCCTGGACTGCCCTGGTAATATCAAAGGTAACGGTACCGGTTTTGGGATTTGGCATCAAGCCCCTGGGCCCTAAGATCCGTCCCAACTTACCAACAGTGCCCATCATATCGGGAGTGGCGATGGCCACATCAAAGCTTAGCCAGCCTTCTTGCTGAATCTTCGCCACCATATCCTCAGCTCCGACAAAATCAGCACCCGCGTCCTCAGCTTCTTTTGCTTTATCACCCTTTGCAAATACTAGCACTATGCGTGTCTTACCAGTGCCATGAGGCAACACAACAGCACCTCGCACCTGCTGGTCGGCATGACGAGGATCCACACCCAGGCGGACGGCCACTTCAACAGTCTCATCAAATTTGCCCGGAGCCATCTTTTTTACTAGTTCAAGGGCATCAGCAGGTTCATAAATTACGCCACTGCTGATTTCCTTAGCAGCAGCTGTATATTTCTTTCCATGTTTTGGCACAATTATTTACCTCCCGTGGTTTTATCGGAAATACTCCTCCCACTTCTACCTCATTATTTTAAGCTTCTAAGATTTCAATACCCATGCTGCGAGCAGTTCCTTCAACCATCCGCATTGCTGATTCTACACTGTCAGCGTTAAGATCGGGCATTTTCAACTCAGCAATCTCACGCACTTTAGCACGCGGCAGCTTCGCAACTTTTTTAATGTTTGGCTCACCGGAGGCAGTCTCAATCCCGGCTGCCTTTTTTAGCAAGACTGCCGCAGGCGGGGTTTTGGTTACAAAAGTGAACGAACGGTCCTCATAAACCGTAATTTCTACTGGAATAATGAGCCCGGCTTGAGATGCAGTACGTTCATTATATTCCTTTACAAAAGCCATGATATTAACCGCATACTGACCAAGAGCCGGACCTACCGGCGGCGCCGGAGTAGCTTTGCCTGCCGGAACCTGAAGCTTAATAATCGCAGATACTTTCTTTGCCATTTTCATCAACACCTCCCGTTCAAATAATTAAGATGTTCTTTCTATCTGGCTAAAATCCAGCTCAATCGGGGTTTCCCTCCCAAACATAGAGATCATTACTCTTAGCTTTTGCTTTTCCAGGTTAATTTCCTCGATCTGTCCAATAAAGTTTTCAAATGGACCGGAAATGACACGAATATTTTCACCAATAGAAAAAGTTATCCGCGTCCGCGGCTCGTCAACCCCTGTCTGTCTGATGATATGCCTGGCTTCGTCGTCGTTTAAGGGGATAGGTTTAGCGCCGGAACCCACGAAACCCGTCACCCCGGGGGTATTTCGCACAACATACCAGGAATCGTCAGTCATAAACATTTCTACCAGGACATATCCAGGAAAAACCTTTCGCTTTGTAATCTTTTTCTTACCATCCTTAATTTCTACTTCATCTTCCATTGGAACTAAAATGCGAAAAATCTTTTCATCCATGTTCATTGAATCGATCCGCTTTTCCAGATTGGCTTTTACTTTATTCTCATAGCCAGCATAGGTATGTACAACATACCATTGTTTTATCATAAAATACAAGGGACCCTATTTACAAGCTAGGTCCCTCACCCCCTTAAGGAAAATTATCTTTAAATGATAAGCCCTAGGACCGAACTTAATAACGAGTCAAACAGCCAAATCAAGCACCCTACCGCTATTACCGCTAATAGCACCACCGCTGTATAAACAATTACTTCCCGACGGCCTAGCCAGTGGACTTTTTTCAGTTCATTAAGTACTCCCCGAAAAAATTTTTTTGTTTGTTCAATACGGTTTTCCTTATCTTTTTTAGCAATAACCTTACCTGAACCTGATTCCTTTTTTATAACTGCTTTCTTTTCCTTACTTAAGACTAAAGCTTTTTTGGATGCTGCCTTTTGCAAATCCTTTTTATTGCTATCCTGTTTCTTTAAAAGCGCCATTAAACGCCACATCCTTAAACTTTTATCTAAAACGCGCCCGACCTGAGCAAATACCGACCATACAATCCGGCCAGAATGCGGCTAGTTTTCACCAAAGATACACTACTTATCTGGTTTCCTTATGCAGAGTATGGGTCTGGCAGAACCTGCAGTATTTTTTCATTTCAATCCTGCCAGGATCGTTCTTCTTATTCTTCGTAGTAGCATAATTTCTACGTTTACACTCCGTACAAGCCAATATAACGTCTACTCTCACTCAAGCCACCTCCCCAAAACTAAAAAAAAATCTTCCTTTTTAAGAATTAACATTATTGAATTTATCATAATTAATTTGGGATGTCAATACTATACCATTCACACGATCTTATTTTAAAGGCTTCTTGCCTGGTGATACCATTTATTAAAAAATAAAAACCGATGACATCTTCACCGGTTTAATGCCTATTGGTAGCGGCGCAGGGACTTGAACCCCGGACACCACGGGTATGAACCGTGTGCTCTAACCAGCTGAGCTACGCCGCCGCATTTTGGATGCATTGTCTGATACTAGTAGCGCAAGGTTCCAAAGTAGTAGACCACCTTAATTATGATTACCCTTAACTTACTTCTGACTCTGAGATTTTGGGCCTGGAGCCACTAACCGGGCTTGAACCGGTGACCTCATCCTTACCAAGGATGCGCTCTACCTGCTGAGCTATAGTGGCAACATTTCCCTTTACAATAACTTTCAATTTATGACTTAGCAAGCTTGCATATCGTAGTTTAGCACAATCAGAGAATACATGTCAAGCCTATTAAGAAAACAGAAATCTATAAATTAAAGACAAATAAAAAACCCCGCAACTTGCTTGCGAGAAGTGTTATTTTGGTAGCGGGGAGGGGATTTGAACCCCTGACCTTCGGGTTATGAGCCCGACGAGCTACCAGCTGCTCTACCCCGCGATAACATTAACACAATGCTTTTAACCAACTTTTCCAACTTGGAGCCGGCGATGGGACTCGAACCCGCAACCTGCTGATTACAAATCAGCTGCTCTGCCAATTGAGCTACGCCGGCGGTAACACAATGATTATTTTAACCGATAACATTTTTTTTGTCAATGTTATATCCACGGAATACCTGGGATACAACCAAATAAAAACAGTATCCACCTAAATTCTATCTCGAACCAATTAATTAAATAATTAAACTTCCCTCTTTTCTAGATAACGCTCTAATTTACGCTTTACCCGCTGCAACGCATTGTCAATAGACTTGACATGGCGTTGCAAATCCTCAGCTATTTCCTGATATGACTTACCTTCCAGATAAGACATTAATACTTTCCATTCTAAAGAACTTAAGATCTCCCCCATTTTTTCTTCTATATTGTCAAATTCTTCTTTTGAAACAATTAATTCTTCAGGATCAGCAATTTTGGAACTAGAGATAATATCCAGCAATGTGCGGTCTGAGTCTTCATCGTATATAGGCTTATTCAAAGAAATATACGAATTTAACGGAATATGTTTTTGCCTGGTTGCCGTTTTGATGGCAGTAATTATTTGCCTGGTAATACACAACTCGGCAAAGGCGCGAAAGGATGACAACTTGTCCACCCTGAAGTCTCTGATAGCTTTGTATAGGCCAATCATGCCCTCTTGGATAATATCCTCCCGGTCGGCTCCGATCAAGAAATAGGAGCGGGCTTTAGCACGAACAAAATTCTTATATTTATTGATTAGAAACTCTAACGCTTCGTCATCACCTTCGCGGGCAAACCCCACTACATCTTCGTCAACCAATAACTGTAACTCGTTCGAGATTTCCCTTTGGGCTTGAAGACTCACATTATCCCCCCGCCTTTCTCTAATACACAAATAAAAAGCAGAAACATCTCCCTCATCTAATAATAAAGTCCGGGCAAAAAACCCGGATGGCACTTTTTTATTTTACTGGTTAAATATAATAATTATTAACTTTTATAATCAAGTACAATTATTATTATAACGATCAGCTGGTAACTCGTCAAGAAAATTTGATACAAGCCTACTTCTCTTTCCGGCGCCATTCTTCCAGTTTCAAACGGACTTTATCCAATAGCCGATTTTCCAGATAACTATCCACCGGCTTAAGATCTGATAAATGCTCTTTAGCTTCCTGTTTATACTGATTCACTTGCGTTCTCAACTCGTCAGGAGTAAGCCGGTAAGCTCCCCTGCCGAAGATGATCACTTGCTCCGCCCAATCAGAAGTTGCCACATAAACTATCCCTTCTTTAGCGAGATCCCCAACTAACCGTTCAATCAAGGCATCTGCGGTTTCCCCTTGCTGGGTATAGACAACCTCAATACCGTCAATAATTTCTGCTTGCCCTATAATATTTTTATGTTGATAGGCATCGAACACAATCACAATTTTCTGTCCGGACAGTGGCGAATGATTGGCCATAATATCCACTAGTTTTGACCGGGCAAATTCAAGCCCCGATTCTGTAAGCTTTTCAAACTCAGGCCAGGCAAAAATAATATTATAGCCGTCAATTACCAGAAACTCCTTCATGATTAATAGCCTTTCTCCTCTGCCGGACCACTTCGTAAACAAGCAGGGCAGCGGCAACAGAAGCGTTCAGGGAATTAACCTGTCCGGACATCGGCAAGCGCACTAAAATATCACACCGTTCTCTCACTAGCCGTCCCAAACCTTTATCCTCTCCACCGATAACCAACGCCAACGGGCCGTTAAGCCGCGCATCCCATAAAAGTTCCGGTGCGTTTGCATCAGCCCCAACAAGCCAAACCCCCTTCTTTTTAAGGGTTTCAATAGTCTGGGCGATATTGGCAACCCTGGCTACCGGCACATATTCAATCGCACCGGCTGACGACTTTGCCACGGTAGGGGTTAACGGAGCAGATCGTCGGCGTGGTATAATTACCCCGTGTACTCCTGCAGCGTCTGCCGTACGGAGAATGGCCCCCAGGTTATGCGGGTCGCTGATTTCGTCAAGCAGGATCAACAAAGGCTCCTCACCCGGCTGTACTGATTCAAGAATATCCTCTACAGCCACGTAGCCCTTGGGAGCTACCAAAGCAATCACGCCCTGGTTTGCGGTCTCAGCAACAAATCTGTTCAAGCTATTTCTTTCCACCTTTTGCACTGGGATATTTTTCTCCCTGGCCATGGCAAAGATCTCTTGCAGTGGACCTGAATGACTATCCCTAATCATCATAATCTTATTAATTGGCCTTCCCGCCCTTAGTGCCTCACGCACCGGGTTACGACCTGCTATAACATCGTCCAGTTGGATTATCTCCTTATTAGTTCTTTATTAGAACCCTATTCGTAAATAATAGTATGGATGCATTTATCAGTCAAGTTTATCAGACCTTATGCCCCCATTTGCAGCAGTAATACTGGTCAGATACTTTTCCAGCCAGGGTTCCCGCTTTATCAACAAATCCGCCATCATGGTTAACATCTGCTTAATTTCCCACTGTGCACCCGACACCAAAACACGCTTCTGATAAACATCAAAAAATGACCGCAAGTTTAAAGAAGTTACAAAATTTGTGCCCGACCCCCCTGGCAATACAAATCTCGCATCCTCCTTCTTTATTCCAAGGCTCAAGAGATGATCATAATCTTCCTGAGCTTTTCTCATAGAATTTAACAAAGTTTCCCTGGCTAATTTATTTTGCTTTATCTCCGGTGGAACAATAAAATCAAATATGCCTCCTTCATTCTTCGATGACTGTTCGGAAACCCAGCGTTGACTTTGTACAGATAAACTGACCCCGATACGGTGCCTGGAATATTGAGCCAGCAGGGTCCGGGAAACGTCCTTTACGGCATACGTCATATGACAGTGCTCAAGCACACTAAGATGTTTCATGGAGATAATCCTATCTGCAATCCGCAACATTTCGTCCTCCGGCGGATCATGTTCGAATAGCTCAACCGGGGATAATGAACTGTAACACGTTCTAGCAGCAAACCAAATGGTCTTTAAGTATTCCGGAGATGTAGAAATTAATCTTATTTCCAATAGCCAACCACTACCTTTCAAAACAGTATATTAAAAGAATGATTAATAACCACTATTAGCAACTTCAGTATCATTTACTCTTTATAATGTTAAAATCATAACATGAAGTACAGTAATAATGTTAAAAACATATATACTAGGACTCAGTGCAAAAAAATGGCTCGCGCCATTTTTTATTTTTCACTATTTAAACTAACAATCGTCTGACGCCCGACGTCCGGCGTCAGATGGCTTATTCGCACCAACCACATCAAGCCCCACTTTGATGATTTCATTAATCCGCGCAGTGTCTCCTTTTAGATATAGATAGCCAATCAGGCACTCCAGAGCAGTGCTTTGCCGGTATTCTATTACCCCGGCACTGCGCGGGGTATGCGGTGACCTGGAATTCCGCCCACGACGCATCACCGCTGCTTCTTCATCAGTAAGCCTACCATCTAGAGCACGCAGAACCCTAGCCTGGGTTTTGGCATTGACCAGCCTCACTGCTTCATTATGCAGTCGCTTTACTTTAACCGCCCCAGTTCCCACCAGGTAGCTTCGAATTACGAGCTCATAAACAGCATCTCCGATATAAGCCAAGACCAGTGCAGGCAATTTGTCGGGACAACTTATCTGATTACTATAAATACTTTTCAGGTTAACAGCTATCGTTCTCCTTTAATATTAAATTACATTGATACAAAAACTGTACCCTTAAAACGGATATTATATTAGAATGCTATTAATTAATCTCCGCACATCTTTTCAGTTAGCAGTCCAAGACTTTTAACACAGCGTTTGGTAGCAAACATAACCTATTGGACTACCCCTGTTTTTTCCAACGAACTCCTTGTGGCGTATCCTCAAGTGTGATTCCAAGTTCTTTGAGTCCATCCCTGATCCGGTCAGCAAAAACCCAATTCTTATTTTTCCGGGCTTCCTGCCGCATCTCAATAATCAAGCCAATCAGTCCTTCTACAAGGCCTTGGCCGCCATCAGGCACACTATCAATTAACATCTCGCCTGTATTGGGGTCAACTTTAAAAAAGCTCATCACTTCATTAAACATTTTAAACAAACCCTTTGCTTTCAGTAAGGCATCACGATCTACAGGGGATAGGGCCGGTCCCAGTCGCTGCACCGCAGTATTTACCTCTCTGGCAAGGTCAAAAACAATCCCTATCGCCAGGGCAGTATTAAAATCGTCGTCCATAGCAGCCTCAAACAAGCCCTTCAAGGAGTCCAGGCTAGCGCTGAAATCAGCGTCTATTCCCGCGCTTTCTCTTCCTGCCGGCTTTGCCAATGCCTCTAGCAACAGCCGCACGCTGGTCCTAATTCTTTCCAGACCCCGCCCGGCTGCAGATAGTTTTTCATCATCGAAGTCCAGGGGGTTTCGGTAATGAGTAGAGAGCAGAAAAAAACGAATCAATTCCGGGGGATACTTCGCCAGAATATCACGCACCAGGGAAAAGTTCCCCAGGGATTTTGACATTTTTTCCTCGTTTATAGTAATAAAGCCATTATGTATCCAATACCTTACAAAAGGCTCACCGGTAGCAGCTTCGCTTTGGGCAATTTCGTTTTCATGATGGGGAAAAACAAGATCAAACCCACCACCGTGGATGTCAAAATTAGTTCCCAGGTATTTAAGGGACATGGCCGAGCATTCAATATGCCAGCCCGGCCGACCTGGGCCCCAGGGACTATCCCAGGATGGCTCACCTGGCTTAGCCGACTTCCACAGCGCAAAATCCATCGGGTCCCTCTTTCGCGCGTCCACATCAATACGGGCGCCGGCCTTCATATCATCGGGGTTGCGCCCGGAAAGTTTGCCATAACCGGCAAACTTTCGCACTTCAAAGTATACATCGCCATCAACTACATAAGCCGCACCATTTTTCACCAACTGCTTCACCATAGCAATAATATCCGGAATATGTTCAGACACTTTGGGATGTTTGTCTGCACGCCGTACATTCAAGCTGTCGGCATCCTTATAGTATTCTTCTATATATTTGCTGGACAAGGCTAGGGGCTCTATCCCCTCCTCCCCGGCGCGATTAATAATCTTATCATCCATATCGGTAAAATTTTGAATATATGTAACATCATACCCCTTGTACTCAAAATACCGCCTGACAGTATCAAAAAAAACCAGCGGGCGGGCGTTTCCTAGGTGTATGTAGTTGTAGGTAGTAGGGCCGCAGACATATATACCGACTTTTCCCGGCTCCTTGGGCTGAAATACCTGTTTGCGCCTGGCAATGGTATTGTAAACTTCCATAGTTTACGCCTCCTCTTTGATACCGCTTTTTAAGATATTTAATTCGTTTCCGAGAAACCCTGCAAAACCTTCTCTAGACGGGATACTACCTTATCTTTACCTAGGATGACCACAACCTGGCTGAGGTCAGGACCGTGAGTGCTTCCGGTCAGCGCAACCCGTACCGGCATAAATAATTGCTTCCCCTTGATCCCAAGTTCTTTACCAATTTCTTTTAGAATGCCTTTTACACCGGTACGAGTCAGTTCACCAGAGGCTGCGAATTTTTTTTGCATAGCAACCAGTACTGCCGGTACTTGTGTACCAGTTAGAATATCTCTTGCTTCATCCCCTTCAATATCGACCTTATTTACAAAAAACAAGTGAACATGATCAGTGACCTCCTCCATGCAAACAAGGTACTCCCTTACAGAATCCACTACCATTTCAACCCACTCGCGCTTTTCCGGCGACAGTGGGGTACTGATATAGCCGGCCTTTTCCAAGTAAGGTATGGCCAGGTCAGTAATCCGCTCTAGTGAAGACTGCCTGATGTAATGACCGTTCAGCCAGTTCAATTTATCCACATCAAAAACAGCGGGGCTTTTAGCCACCTTTTCAAGAGAAAATTGTTGTTTTAGCTCTTCAATTGAAAGTATTTCCTGTTCTCCACCAGGGGACCAGCCCAAAAGCGCCAGAAAATTATCCAGCGCCTCAGGAAGGTATCCTCGATCCTGATACTGCTCTACAGCAGTAGCGCCGTGTCGCTTACTCATCTTGCTGCGGTCCTTCCCCAGGATTAGTGACACATGGGCAAACTCCGGGGGAGCCCAGTCCAGTGCTTCGTAGATCAATACCTGCCGCGGGGTGTTGGGCAAATGCTCTTCAGCCCGGATCACGTGACTAATGGACATTAAATGATCATCCACAACAACCGCAAAATTATAAGTAGGAATCCCGTCCGACTTTAAGATAATAAAGTCGCCGATACCATTACACTCAAAGGATACATCTCCACGAACGATGTCTTTGATATTAATGACCTTGTCTTCCGGCACTCGAAAGCGGATCACCGGCAACCTGCCGCCTGCTTCCATCCGGCTACATTCTTCCGGAGATAGACTGCGGCAGCGACCTAAATACCTAGGCATTTCACCCCTTCTTAACAAGGCCTCCCTTTCTTCAGCAAGTTCTTCTTCTGTACAGTAGCACTGGTAAGCACAGCCGTTTTGCAGCAGGCGCTCAATATACTCCCGATAAATATCTAATCTTTCGGTTTGCCGGTAAGGCCCGTTCGGCCCCCCGACCTGTATACCTTCATCCCAATCCATACCGAGCCACTTTAGTGCAGCCAAAATATTCTCTTCCGATTCCCGAGTCGACCGCTCCAGATCAGTATCTTCTACCCTGACAATAAATTTACCGCCGTGATGGCGGGCAAAAAGCCAATTAAACAGCGCCGACCTGGCCCCACCAATATGAAAAGGCCCCGTCGGGCTGGGCGCAAACCGTACACGAACGGGTAACAAAAGGACTCCTCCTCATTACATACCTGGTTA
>JAQVOX010000141.1 GCA_028702435.1 Desulfotomaculaceae bacterium
ATGTTATTTTTACCGCTCCGATCTGTCACTTTTTTAACTGTCCTTCTTCTAATCCTTTCAATAGTTCTTTCACCCAGCAAAGCCTTGGCAGGTGAGGGACAGGATTTATCACTAAATGTACGGGTAAACGACCGTGAAGTAGTCTTTCCCGACGCCCGTCCTTATATTGATAATAATGGGCGCACACAGGCGCCGGCCCGTTTTGTGGCGCAGGCTCTGGGTGCAGCAGTAAACTGGAACTCTGGGGCGGCTACGTTTAGCAGGAACGGAAAAGAGATAGTCCTGGTCCCCGGCAGTTTAACGGCTACCGTTAACGGTGCGCCTATTAAGCTCGACTCCGGCGCCGTCCTTATTGGAGATCGAATTTATACACCGGTGCGCTTCATCGCTGAAACGCTGGGAGCGGTAGTGCAGTGGGACGCGGGCGCCAGGACGGTGAAGATTACTATGGGGCAGCCGGTAATCAAAGATTTTGGTATTACGCATACCGAAATCAACGCGGGCTGGTATACTATACCCCGTACCTTTACCGTCTGGGTGGAAGCTGACAATACGCAGAAGGTAGATTTTTACCTGACACCAACCGGAACCGGGCAGGCGCCGGTAAAAATGGCCACTTCTTACGGTAGCAATGGACATTTCAGCATAACCTACCGCCTGCCTCAGGCAAGCACGATGGCCCATTTTTGGGCGGTGGCAATAAATGAGCAGGGAGAACAAAGCACAGACATCTTAAACGTCTACCGAGACGCGGCGGGTGATGCTGATCGGGAAAGTATCGGCTTTGGAGATCTGTCATTATACGGGTACAGCCAGGACCTTTTATTTAGGCCGGGTGGAGGAATGGCTATTTTCAGTGGTCTCACCTACCAGGATGAAGAAAACAAGGGTAATAACAGCAAACTTTTATTGCTGGACATTGCTGTGGGGGCAGTCAATATGCTGGACGAGGGGGAATTTATCCGCGCCATCGGATGGGACTCCGCTGGAGAAAACGTGCTTTACATGAAGGACGGAGCGCTTTACCGGCTGTCCATGATAGACGGCAGGAAAAATATAATAGCGGAAGACACCTATTACGGAACTTATAGTCCGGATGGCCAAAGGATAGCCTTTGCCCAGCGAAATAACGGCCTTTGGGTCTGCGACTCATACGGCAATGACAAGGAAAGGCTGACGGAAACCGCCCAAGACTGGTACCCGGTCTGGTATCCGGACAGCCAACACCTGTTTTACTTCAGCGACCTGGGCCAGGAATTGGGCGACGGCGCCGGGCACTTGCAGGGAATGGCCAAAATATCGGTAACCGACGGCAGTATTGAAGCAATCCTGCCGCAGAAGACAGGTAAATTCCGCAGTGCGCAGTGGATTGTACCGGGGCGCTCGCTGCATGTTGTCAGTGGCTGGGACGACGGCTATTTCCAACACATTGTAGATTTGACTGAAGGAGAGATTACCGATCTTGGCGAGAATTTTGGCAACATTAACTATGTCACTGCTTTGGATACCGCTGCCGGCAGGCTTTTAAAAGCCTCTTCTGAAGGAATTCAAATTTATGATGGATCAGGGAACCTGCAAAAGTCACTTGAGCATAGTTTTTATGACTGGGTTTGCCTCAGCGCGGCCTTCACTCCAGATGGTCGCATTGTCCTGATGATGGGCAAGACGTGGGGCGAAGGCCAGGGGCAGGTGAAAAGGGAGATAGCCGTTTTACACCCTAAAAGTGAGAGCTATGATGTAGTGGTAGTGGCAGAAGGCGGTGAAAATTTCGAAGCTTGTTTCTGGGAACCCGGAAGTGGGCAGGTTTTAATACTGGAAAAGAGTGCTGCCGGTACGTCGTATGAGTTGGCCTGTTTTACAAGAATTGGTGATATTACAGGGCAATAGAAAAACACTAGCCCTATTAACGTGTTCATTTAATTAATACTAAAATGCGAGAAATTATTGACAATGAATGACGAATGCATTAGTCTAAGATTGACTAATGCATTCGTCATTTTTTAAGAGGTGGTTTTGTATGAAAAAGAACCTGCCAAAGATTACAGATGGGGAATTAAAGGTGCTGGAAGTTTTGTGGGACAAGGCGCCGGCAGCGGCAAGTGAGGTGGTTGCAGCATTAAAGGAACGGGCCAATTGGAATAGAAATACCACATATACTTTTATAAACAGACTGGTGGATAAAAATGTTGTCAAGAGAGAAGAGCCGGGATTTATCTGTACGCCGCTGTATACCAGGGACGAGGTTAGAGTATCGGAAGCCCGTTCATTTCTTGATAAAATGTATGATGGTTCGTTGAAAATGCTGGTAACAAGCTTTATCAACACAAAAGCTGTGTCGGACCAGGAGATTGCCGAATTAAGACGGCTGATTGAAAACAGTGCACCCAAAAAGTAAGGGGGCAGAGGCATGCTTTTAGACTTGTTTAACATTGTATTGCAATTAAGTCTTGCGGGTACTATAACAGCCGCCATTATATTACTTGTAAAGGCCGTGGCCGGAAAACGCTTAACTGCACGCTGGCGTTATCTGGTATGGTTTATTTTAATCATCAAACTAGTCGTACCCGTGACCGTTCCCAGCAGCATCGGTGTATTTAACCTGTTAAACCCAATGAATAATTTTTATACTAACGAGCAAAGCCACACGGTGATTAATAATAATTTTGATGGCTCTGTAGCGACTGGTTTTATGATTCGTAAGTGCTGACAATATTATTATGACTACTAACGTGGTTGAACCAGAAAAAATTTTGAGATATAAGGTTTTATGAGGGAGATGATTATGGCACACAAAAAGGCATCAATGCTTGTTTCTATGATTACCGTTTTTCTTGCGGGACTGCTCGCACTCGTAGGTTGTACTGGATCGGTGACCAACGGGAAATCTACGCCACAAGCTGCGCTCAACCCCGATTCCGCTCTACCTGCACTAACTTGGCCGGGCGAGAAACCACAACTGCCCGAATTCACTGCATGGGAGTACACCGCGCAGCCTGCGCCGCCGCTAGACATAGAGGAGTTGTTGGCGCGCATATGGGAAGGCCAGGAATACGAGTTTCACGACCACGGGGAGTATGGAATGTATTACCGTCTTCCCCTCTATCAGAGCAAGTATGGCAAGTTCCGTGAGGAATTGAACACGTATCGCAATGGCTTTTCATACCGGTGGGAAATCAACGAGAACTATCCCAAACGAAGAGCGATGGATAAATCCCCCGAACAGGCATTTAAGAAGGCCGGCGCCTACGCGCGCGAGTTCCTCGGAGATGACCGGTACTTGGAGTATCCCGTGCCCTTTGCGGTAACATTGGACGAGGATGGCACGCAGATAAATCATTTCTATGAATTCAACTGGGAGCACCGGCTTGGTTCCATCCCCGTGCACGGGGATGGGCTGTCCCTGCGCGTAATCCCGGAGGGCATACCCCAACTCCGGCTAGGTTGGAGCACCTTTGCGCCGCTGGACACCGAGCCTCAATACCAGCCACTGACTATTGATGAGGCGCTGTTTTCACTCAACTATGTACGCAGTTATACTGATCCACAGAAATACAGCGAACATAGCGCGGACGACTTCATTGTTTCAGCGCAGGTGGTATACAGCAACTCTTTTTCAGGAGACCCTGCTGTTTATCGACCGGTATGGGGAGTTCACTCTGTCGCGCAGCAACAAAAAGTCTCACCAGTTTCCAATACTGGTTGACTGCCTGACGGGTAAGGTATCAAGCAGCCACGACGGTGTCGTGGAGTCTTATCTTAAAAATCGTCAATAAGAATCTAGGATGACAGGAAATGATTGTTTACCCTGGCGCGTACGCGTGTGGTAATTTTGAAGGATTTCAGCTAGCAGGGGCTGTTTGAAGGATTTAAGGGGGCATGAATATGCAACTTCTAGACGTTTTTTGTGAAAATTTGAAAAGGTATAAGTTAAAGGTGTTATTTGTATATCTATTTGTTACGGTATTATTAACAGTTGGTTGTACAAATGGATACGGGTTTAAGGACAATGACCGGATGCAAATCACTTCTTCAGATGAAGAAATACTGGATTCCGGGGAGATAATAGTGGCCCGTGGTGCTATATCAGGCGAGCACAAGCTGGAAAACCTCGTTGGGATGTCAGAAGACGGACGTTATTGGCTTTTTCAGAGTGACAGGCTGAAAAAAGACGGAGATGACCTAAAATCCAATGAAAATGCTACCTTGACATTTTGGGACAATACAGAGCAAAAGGTTATATTAAATCTTATTATATCGACTATTTTACCAAGCCGGAAAATATCGAGATGATGAGTATTCAGGCGGGAGATCTTATCGGAACTATTAAGAAAAATCAAACTCAACTCCATGCGGTGTCGGTG
>JAQVOX010000029.1 GCA_028702435.1 Desulfotomaculaceae bacterium
TACTCCACCGCCTGATTTAAAAATCATGGCGGTGGACATCAATGTTTCGTACATGGAATATAGCGAATCTTCCACAGCCAGCACAAAGCAAGCGGAAGGCTGCCACGGCCGGTCTGGTTTCCCCATATTAGCCCAAATGGGAGTGGAGGGGACAAATAACAGGTCGCCCATGATTAGGGCGAATTTTTCCTCCCATTGCTTTTGGTTTTCCGGTTCGGCGCCTGCCGTCGCCCGGGCCAGGCGATAAACTGCCTGCTCAAAATTTTCTATAATTTTACCTTGCTCGTCTTTCAAGGCGTAACGCGCCTCAAATACTTTCTGTCCTGCTTCAGTTAATCCCGTCATATTTTAGCCACCCGATCTATTTTTTATTTTACGATCACTGTTTTATTGGCCCCGTCCCATTCAACCTTAGCGCCCAACGCCTCGGCAATGGCTCGGACCGGGCCGAAAGCGGTATCTTTGCCGCCGGTGTTGATTAAAACACCCTCAAAAGTAGTGCCCCTGACCTCTATCTTCACCTTGGGTAAAGCTGGGGCCGGGGTTACCTCCACCTCCAGCGTCAGTCCGAGATAATCCCCTATTCCTCGCGCGATAGACTGTGCGGCTGTGTTTTGAAAGTAAGGAGATACTAATTTTTTTAATTCGTTCGGATTGCTTAAAAAGGCAATTTCAACCAGAACCGCCGGCATGCTCGGCCAGCTGTACCCGGTTTTTCAAATCGGCTGACACACCGGCTCCCAATGCAACATCTGTTTGCCTGGTCAGATGGACCTCGGCCGCCTTGGACAGGATTTCTTTAATATTTTGAGCTACCTGCAGGGCGATTACACTTTCTTTAATTCCACCGTCGCCAATGGCCCCCGGATCATTACCGCCGTGGCCAGGGTCTAAGAATATATGCATAAAACAAAAGCAACCCCTTAAATAATTATTATTTTTGACACATACTTTTTCATTGATTGAAAACTCATAAAGATTCTATCATAAAAGTATATTTTTAAAATAGCTTTTTGGCTATTCTTCAGGTTTCAATCGCATCAGGCGGGCGCTGTTTAGAGTGACGAGGACTGTTGCTCCCATGTCTCCCAGGATAGCCAGCCATAACGTAAGCCAACCCGGGAAGACAGCCAAAACGGCAATGGCCTTGATCACCAGAGCGAAAGTAATGTTCTGCCGGATGATCTTCAGGGTAGCCCGGCTGAGGCTGATCGTGAAGGGGAGCTTGGTGAGGTCGTCGGCCATGAGCGCAATATCGGCAGTCTCCAGCGCCACATCAGTGCCGGCCCCGCCCATGGCAATTCCTACACTCGCTGTGGCCAGAGCCGGGGCGTCATTAATACCGTCACCGACCATCGCTACATTGCCGTATTGTTCTTGATAAGCCCGAATGGCTGTAACCTTGTCCTGGGGCAGGAGTTCAGCGCGAAATTCATCCACTCCAACCCGCGCCGATATGGCCCGGGCCGTGGCCTCGTTATCCCCGGTGAGCATAATGGTGTGCCGAATGCCTAATTTTTTTAAGGCAGCAAGAGCTGTCTTGCTGGTTTTTCTTACCTCATCCGCAGCAGTGATGATGCCCAGGAAACCTTGCCGGTTCCCTACAAGCATGACCGTTTTACCTTCTCCCTGCAAGCGGCTGACCTGCTCATTCACTAAGTCGGAAGTGACGCCCAGTTCCTCGAACAGACGGGGATTACCAATGTAAACTTTTTGCCCGTTTACTGTACCCTGTGCCCCGCGGCCCGTGATATTTTTGAAATCTTCCACGGGGTCCCAGGCGATCTGGCGGGCTGCCGCAGTCCTCACAATTGCTAGCGCAAGCGGGTGCTCTGAGCGGGACTCCAAGGCAGCGGCGATTTGCAGCAACTCCTGACCGGAGCGGGTTCCGGTGGGAATAACGTCGGTGACGGTAGGTATACCTTTAGTCAGAGTACCAGTTTTATCAAAGGCGATAGCAGTAAGAGATCCGGCCCCCTCCAGGTGAATGCCGCCTTTGATGAGCACCCCTTGCCGGGCGGCGTTGCCGATGGCGCTTACGATCGCCACCGGTGTGGATACTACCAGCGCGCAGGGGCAAGAGACTACCAGCAGGGCCAAACCCCGGTAAATCCAGGGCCCCCAGTCATAGCCCAGGAGCAGTGGAGGGACCAGGACGATCCCGACCGCAAGCAATAGAACAATCGGGGTGTAGATTGCAGCAAATCGTTCGATAAAAGCCTGGGAGGGCGCCCGTTTTGCCTGGGCTTCTTCCACTAGGTTGATAATTTTGGCAATAGTGGTATCCTGGACCAGCTTAGTTATCTCTACCTCCAGGGTGCCGCTGGTATTCAGCGTGCCGGCATAAACCTCAGCGCCGGGACCTTTTTCTACCGGCGCCGACTCGCCTGTAATCGAAGCCTGGTTAATTGCCGACTCACCCTTGACGATGCGCCCGTCCATAGCAATTTTCTCGCCGGGGCGAATGACCATCAGGTCACCTACCCGGATCTCCTCTACCGGAACATCCACTTCACCTGCCGGCAGGGAAATCATCCGGGCTGTTTTGGGAGCAATGTCCATTAGCTGGCGAATTGACTGGCGCGCCCGGTCCATAGTCCAGGCTTCCAGCATTTCGGAGACAGCATATAAGAAGGCGACTACAGCGCCTTCTTCCCACTCGCCAATAGCCATCGCCCCGATAATCGCTAACGACATCAGCACGCTCATGTTGAAATCCAGCCGGGGAAGAGAGTAAAAGGCCTTCCGGAAATTGCCCCACCCGCCGGTGGCTATGGCCGCCACAAACAGCGGAATGTATACCGCTGCTGAGCCGGTTACCCGCTCCGCGATATAACCGGCCAGTAAAGCCGCCAAGGCCGCCAATACCCGGATTAGTTCCCAGTTGCTGCCGGCCTGTACCTGTTCCGGCTGGGGCTCGCCGTCAGGGATGATAGTGTAGTTTTCATTTTTTCCTTCACGGCGAATTGCGTCCAGGCTAACTGAGCCTTGAACTATGAGTTTGCCTACTGTTGCGTTTAAACTAGCCCTGGTTACACCAGGTAGCGCCGCTATGTTTTTTTCAAACTTAGCGGCACAGTCCATTCAGGTAATCCCCTTAACCCGATAAATTATGACCGGGTCGGCTAATGTTTTGGCTTTACTCAAGGACCATCACCTTCAATACTTTTAGCGATGATATCACCAACACTGATTTAGTTTGGTACTATTTCTAGACAACTACTATATAATATGATTATAAGCCATTTTTGGTATGTATGGACGGGGTTAATGAATGTATAGAAATTTCCGTGCATAAGGGCATTTACGTAATTGACTGGTTTGAGCTTGATCTTTTTGGGCGCCGGCCTGTGAATAAGGTGTAAAGCGTTGCTTATAGAATTGTTAAAGCCCCTTCTATGCACGTGGGGGCGTTCATCTTTCAAATAAAAAAAGGTTATTGCCTGGGCAATAACCTTTTTTTAATAGGTTACGTTCTCTAGCTAGCGATTATTACTCTTAGATTCTAGCTTACCAGCTGCCTCAGGCTGGTAAAGAATCTTTTTTACTTCCAATTTAACCAAACCATCCGGGACTTTCCAGTCAATGATATCTCCCTCGCGAAGACCCAGGATGGCTGTACCCACAGGGGCCAGTACAGAAATCTTATCATTTGTTAAATCGGCATCATCGGGGTAAACCAATGTATAAATCATTTCTTCCCCGGAGTCTAACTCCTTCAACAATACTTTTGAATTCATGGTGATTGTATCCTGGGGGATCTCTGCAGAGGTTACCACTTGTGCCCGGTCGAGCTCCTGCTCAAGGTTTCTCAGGTAATCTTCTTTACCCGGGCTAAATTCTTTATCTTTATTTATAAGCTTTTGTAATCTGTCCCTATCGATTTCTGTAACGAATATTTGTCTTGCCAATGTTATCCACCTTTCCTTAACAAATACGGCGACTACGTAAATTTCTAGTAATCGCCGATCCTGATATTAATTTATGATATTAAAGCACCGGATAATAATTATTTCATTAATGTTATTATATAGATTATTTAATTTTAAGTAAAGGAAATGTTCTATATTAAATCTAAAACAAGAAATATTTAGGGAAAGATAATGCTAAGAAATAGCAGAATAACATGTCTTATAAAAAATATAGGAGGCAGACTAAATTTGCATCAATCACCATGATCCGGCAAGTCAAAACATATTGACAAGAATTTTATTTTACATAAACTACAACTAAAGGAATAAATAGCTTTAATAAAGCAGAAAATAAAGGTATGTAAAAATACCCGTGGGACTATAATTATTAGATTATGGCGCCCAAAATCTATTGTCGGAAATCAAGCGAAAAATTATAATAATCATGTAGTTAAAAGCTAAATCAGTTTCATATAATTCACCGTCGGTAAGCGGCAAATAAACACGGTTATTCTTCAAGCAGCGTAATAGTAGTAAAACTATCCGAAAGGGGGCTTTAAAATATGGAAAAGACAATCCCAAACAGGTCTCAGGCCTTAGAAATTTTGCGAGAGTATAATGAAAATGAAAGTTTGATTAAACACGCGCTGGCTGTTGAATCAGTAATGTTACACTTTGCTGAAGTACTTAACGAAGAAGATAAGGACAAATGGGGCGTAATCGGCCTGGTACATGATCTTGACTATGAAAAGTATCCCGACCAACATTGCCGGAAGACGAGAGAGATACTGGAGGAAAGGAACTGGCCTGACGATTATATTCGCGCTATTGAAAGCCACGGCTGGAATATTTGTACAGATGTGGAGCCGCAGGAAAAGATGGAAAAAATACTGTATACCATTGATGAACTAACCGGGTTAATCATGGCTACGGCGCTCCTTAGGCCAAGCAAAAGTGTACTGGACCTGAATGTAAAGTCCGTAAAAAAGAAATGGAAACAAAAAGGGTTTGCAGCAGGGGTTAACAGACAGTTAATTGAAGCAGGGGCTAGTAGTCTGGGCATGGAAATGGATGTAATCATTGCCGAAACAATTAAAGGGATGCAAAAAGTTGCTGAAGAAATCGGCTTAAAAGGTGAAAAAAATTAGTGCCTAATTTATTTAATGGAGGAATTAAAAGGTGAAAAAATTATTTTGTTTAGTAGCTGTTATTTTTGTATTCACTTTGTTTGCTTCCGGGTGTAGTACGGCAGAGGACGTTAGCGATAGCATTAATAAAGTTAATGACAGCGTCCAAGACGTGAACAAAGCCGTCCAGGATATCAATAAAAGCATAGAGGACACCGGAAATAAATTGTTACCTGGTAGTGAAAATAACGGTTCCGGGGAGTCCGAAGTTGGAGAAAGTGAAAAAGGGGATGGGGAAGAGAGCGAGGAAGAATAATTTGTTGTCTAAAAATTTAAATATTTTCTTGCTTTGTCCTGTGAAAAGTGTATAATATCGTTATTGACCTCTTCTTGAGGTATTATAGGAGGTAAGATATTGATAGGTAAAGTAAAATGGTTTAATGCGGAGAAGGGCTTTGGTTTCATTGAAACCCCTGAAGGAGATGATGTTTTCGTTCACTTTTCCGCAATCCAGTCAGACGGTTTTAAAACACTGGATGAGGGACAGAGCGTTGAGTTTGACGTTGTGCAGGGAAATAAAGGTCTGCAAGCAGCTAACTTGGTTAAATTATAGAATAAAAGATTTCCTTTTATATATAATTGTATATCAACCAAACAAAAACAGCTGTACATTTGAGGGTGTATCTTAAGGATTTATAACCCCGGAAAAAATATCGGCATAGTATGGTGTATTACCGGCTATGCCGATATTTCTAGATTAGGAGCAGTTTGTCTAATTCAATAACTTCTATCTTCCTGTGCGACTTCTGTCTGATATATCCCGCTTGTTCAAAATCCGTTAATTTCCGACTGATTGTTTCAGGCGTTGTCCCCAGGAAAGAAGCCAAATCCCTTTTACTCATAGGTAATACAAACTCCATTGACGATTCTTCACCATCGATACACTCAGCTATGAAAAGTGCAAGTCTGGTTTCAACCTTCTCCGTAGAAACTCTTGTTGTTTGCTTCTCTGATTTTTCCAGCCTGTTCGATAATTCCGCTAAAACTTTCAAAGAGATCGAAGGGAATTTCAAAAGTAATCTCTGTAAATCCGTACGCGCAATCAGGCAAACTTCAGTGTTTTCCACAGCTTCCGCGTAGGCTTCATGAACGACTCACTGAACAAGGCAAGTTCACCTGTGAAATCCCCTGGACTCAAAAAACGCACTAATTGTTCCTTTCCTGATTCAGATAAACGATAAATTCTGACTTTCCCACTTCTGACAACATAGAGCGAATCTGATTGATCCCCGGCCCGATAGATAATCTCGCCCTTTTTGTATGAATCTGACTGAATCACTTCTGCGATTTCAGCTATTTGCCCATCTTCGAGGTGATTAAATATTGGCACCAGATAGACACATGACTTGTGTCCCCCAAATCCGCACCCATGTTCACCCATTTCAACTCTCCTTCCACATTGTTATCCCAATTCGATTTCCGCACTTCTGTTTTTACTATTGAATCGTATCAATCTCATCGCATTGAGTATCGCGATTAAAATACCGGCTTCATGGATAAACATTCCCGATGCCAAATGAATATAGTTCCCGGCCAACGATTCCATTGCCTTTAATCACTTCACCGTTAAGTAATTCTTCTTCAAGGCTCGAATTCCTCTTGTTTGCTTCTTTGATTAGAATCCGGAAATTACCGTAATCTGATTTTTATATTTATTTTCAAGCCGGTCTATTAACTTTGATTAAAATTAAGATTGCCTAAAAAAATGGCCATGACCTGGTCATGGCAGAACGAGATAAATTAAGATATTTTCGAAGCTGATACTGAATAACCAATAGTAAGTTTTACTTTTTCGGCATTCGTTTGGATATCATTCACATTTAGTAACGCTTGAATAAAACACTGTTTTCCTTGGCGATATGAAGGAAAACATCATCAGATAACTCATGGAGTTTCAGATAAACAGCCTTCACTGTAGGACACGCATAATCCGGTGGTATGAAATCGTCGGTTTCCTTGATTATGCGCTTAATAATCTTTCCGGCTGCATCGTGCTCACCTTCTAATTCGCTAATAAGTGAGCGTATGGCTGCGCGATCTTCAGGTGTCTGATCCACTTTAAGCATTCCGGGGAAAAGTTCTTCTTTTTAGTCTATCAATATTTTTATTCTAATTCATACCAGGGAAAAAAACCTTGACTAAAATTAATTTTCGTGCATAAGGTATGCTTTTTTATAATATTAGAAGAATGTTAAATAAACTGTGTGAGGTATCGGTTTATGTCCCGTTCAATATCCGGCAGTGATGACCTGGCCAATCCGGGCGAACCGTTTTGGCCGCAGCAGGCCGGCCCGCCCCAAGAGGTCGGCTTAAAACCTTATCCCAATGTCCCCCAAAACGACCTGGACGCTGCAATCCTGGCGGAAATGCGCAAAAATCAAAGCGTTGGAATTTCTGCGGCATTTATTAGGGACAGCCAGGTGGTCTGGGCCAAGGGCTACGGCTGGGCCAATTTAGAGGATAGCCGCCCGGCAGGCCCCGATACGATTTACCGCATTGCCTCTATTTCCAAAACCATTACCGCTACCGCCCTGATGCAGCTCTGGGAGTTGGGCCTTTTCCGGCTTGACGACGATATCGGCGATTACCTGGGATACCGGGTGAGTAACCCGCATTATCCAAACGATAAAATTACTTACCACATGCTACTTACCCACACCTCCAGCATATTGGACACCGGCGGCTATGCGGCGGCTTTAACTTCACCCAACCGGCCGCTTCTGCAGGAAATCCTGGTTCCCAGCAGTGCGGCCGATAGTAATTTGACCTGGGGTGCTTACCGGCCGGGGACCCGGTTTAATTACTCCAATTTTGGCGTCGGAATTATGGGCGCCCTGGTGGAAATGGTTTCCGGCCAACCTTTTGAGCAATATACCATTGAGCATATCTTCCAGCCACTGGGGATGGACGCGGGCTATGCGGCGGCGGACATTGTTAATTTTTCAAAAATTGCCGTCCTTTATAATCCAAGCGCAAACGGCAGGTTTTACCCGTCTTTCGACTACTATTTAGAAGGGCAGAAACCACCCCGGCGGGTTTCTCCACTGCCTTTGGGCAATTATTATATCGGACCGGCAGGGTCGGTCCGGTCAAGTGTGTCGGACCTGGCCAAGTTCATGATGGCCCATATGAATGCCGGGGTTTATGATGGTGTACGTATGCTTAAAAGGGATACTGTTGAGCTCATGCAGCAGATCCATTGGCACGGCTATGGGTTAGAAGGGTTCTTTAGACAAATGGGCCTGATGTTTCACATTACCGACGCCCTGGCAGGCCGGTGGTTGACCGGGCAGGCCGGGGAAGCTTCCGGCCTGGTTAGCGACATGTATTTTGATCGTAATGAGAAAAACGGAATTATTTTCATGACCAACGGCGGGTATTACCAGTTATTAATGAGTGGGTATACTAATATTGAGGCGTTTGTCATCAACCGGGTCTACGCTCGGTTTGCCTTTTAACCAATAATAGTTGACAGTGCGGGGTTAGAAAAACTATAATAAATTAGTAATCAAGTGAATTACTAATTTACTAAATTGGCAGGGGGTATACTGGTGAAAATACCGACTACTTTAAAGCATAAGCCGGTGATTGTATCGGACAACTATGAAAATGTTGACGGCCGGTACGCTTATCATTCCGACGCCAAAGGCCTCTCACTGGGACTGGCTCAATGGAATGACCGGGGCAAGGTAGATATTTCGGCAAAGGTATGGCGTCACACCGGGGAAAAATGGTCCAGGCAGTCCGAGGAATTACCACTGCATCGGGTGCTTGATCTGGCTATTTTGGTTTGCCGGGCAAGACTTCATTTTCGGGAGGCCTACCGGTATGAGAAGTTATATGACCCCGGAAAACCGGTTATCGACAGAGTAGGTTTGCAGGGTGACGCCATGACCGTGGCTGTATGCACCGACAACGAAAAGCTTGATGAGGATATTAAGTTGTTCAGCCAGGCCCTCAGTGATGATGATGAGCTTATTGGTGAACGCCTGCGTACCTTATCCAGAATATTACAGGATATGGGGTATTAGCCTGTGGGCAGCCTGCTGATTTTCTCCAGCTCCAGGCTGCTTTGCCCCTTCAATAAACTTATTCTCATCTATTCAATAAATTCGCCAATCTAATATGGCTCTGCTCAATAACGTTGAGTTTACTTCCGTATCTGGCAAACTCCATAGAGGCACAGTATTTATCATAAAACGTAACGATGAAAGATTCTTTGTATTTTGGCATTTTTACGGTTACAGGCCACATATGCTTCACAATAATATCCTTTTCCAAATCGTTTAAGTTGAAAAGCGAATTTGCGTTTTCCAGGGCGATAGTAGGATGTATGAAACAATGACGTCCGCCTTTAGGTCTGGTTACGCGTGAATCATAAAAGTAAAAATCGTGAAGCAAGCCGCCCCTGGCAGCCGACCGGTAGTCAAAACCTAATTTCTTGCAGGCCAGGTAACTGAGATAGGACACGTGAAGACTGTGTTCCAGGCGTGATACGTTTCGATGATGTGCAAAACCATCCAGCGAATAGATATTTTCATTATGTACTAATTCATTGATGCAGTATTTGTATTCGTGTGCACTGCTGGAATCCACTTTCAGATTTAATTTTGAATTTGAATTTATTAATTCTATCATTGAATGCTCCGTTCGTGTTGCTGATTTTAGTATAGGCTAACGCGTTATCATGGAAGGGTGACAATTAAAAAAATATTATATATTATATCATTTGCATGTTATTATGCGAAACATATTTAGAACAAATTTTTCCCCCTAATACGGACAGGATAGTAGGAGGGTTGAACATGATTTTAGAACATATTTATGATTTAGCCTTGCCCAGGCTAGCCGGAAAGAATATAGAGAGGTTATGATTGGGCTGAATTTAATCGCTCCGGCAATTAATTAAGTATGGACAGAAAATGTCGGTAAAAGTACCCAGAAAAGCGTAGAAATAGCAAGATATTTAAATTAGGTTTAGTGCGACTAAGAAATGAGGGGGGCGCCGGTGCGAATTCCTAATGGGGTTGCAAAAATAATAAGAATACTGAAACAGCAAGACCATCAGGCATTCGTCGTGGGCGGCTGTGTGCGGGACCAGCTGCTGGGCAGTGAGCCTGTGGATTACGACGTGGTTACCTCGGCTACCACCGCGGAAATTATGGCATACTTCCCTAAGACTGTTCCCATCGGCGAAAAACATGGCACTATCGCGGTGCTGCTCGATGGCTTCAGTGTGGAAGTGTCCACTTTCAAAGTGCCTGCGACTGCGGAAGGGAGCGGCAGCCCGGCCGGCAAAGGTGACGCGCCCGGGGCAGAGTGGGGTATTCCGGCGGGCTTGGTACAGGACCTGGCCCTGCGGGACTTTACCATCAACGCTATGGCCCTTGATGCGGCCGGCGGGCTAATCGACCCGTTTGGGGGCGCGGAAGACCTGCGGCGGCAGGTGCTCCGGTCCCCGCGCGATGAGGCGGAGCAGCGAATCATTGAGGATCCTTTAAGGATGCTGCGGGCGGTCCGGTTTTGCTGCACGCTCGGGTTTACCCTGCACCGGACTGTATATGAGGCCATCGCCAAGCATCATGACCTGCTGCAACGGGTGGCGCCGGAGCGGGTGCGAGAAGAGCTTAACCGCATTCTGATCTCCGAGCGCCCGTCCCTGGGGATCCGGCTTTTGCTAGAGACCGGGCTGCTGTGGCAGGTGATGCCCGAGGCCATACCGATGGCAGGCTTTGACCAGCAGAATAAACATCATGACAAGGATGTCTTTGACCACGCGATGGCCGTGCTGGAGGCGACGCCCCCACGCCTGGAGGTGCGCCTGGCGGCCCTAGTGCATGACATCGGCAAACCCCGGACCTTCAGCCTGGATGAAAAGGGCACCGGCCATTTCTACGGTCATCACCTGGTGGGGGGCAGGGTGGCCGGGGAAATCCTCAGACGACTCAAATATGACAATAAGACTGTAGAGAAGGTGTCCATGCTGGTGTCCGAGCATATGAGCCGCTTTCCTCGGGTCAGAGACGTGACCTTACAGAGGCTGGTCGGCCGGGTGGGGGAGGATAACCTGGTCGACTTGTTCGACCTGCAGCGGGCCGATATCCTGGGGACAGCCCCGCCTTTTGATTTTACTGCCCTTGATACCATGAAAGAGGGCATCGCCCGCATCCTCAGTGAAAAGCAGCCGCTGCGGGTGAAAGACCTGGCGGTCAGCGGCCACGACCTGCTTAGGTTCGGGTTCCAGTCGGGGCCGGAAATTGGCCTGGTGTTGGACCGGCTTTTAACTGCCGTACAGGAAGACCCAGGGGCGAATGACCGCGCCGCCTTGTTGAAAATGGCTAAGAAATACCTTAAATAAATTTCCTTACATCGCGCCTTCTAAAATTTGACGGCTGACTGCCAGTGTAACCCCTCTTGTTTCAGACAATGCGGTCAATCCATGTTTTTCTAACGCTTTGACGATATCATCAATTTTGTCGGCAGTGACATTGTAATCCGCCAAATGTGTCTTAACCCCTAGGCTTTCAAAAAAATCACGGGTTTTACCGATGGCTAAACCTATCCGTGACAATTCATCGCCGTCAGTTATATTCCACACCCGCTCCGCGTATTGCAATAATTTCGCATGTTTTTGTTCTTTTAGCACGTTCCAAATAGATGGCTGCAAAATAGCCAGCGTTTTGCCGTGATCTATGCCAAACATAGCTGTCAACTCATGCCCGATCGTATGAGCAGTCCAGTCTTCCGGAACGCCCGCGGCAATCAATCCATTCAGAGCCATGGCGGCACACCAGACGAGATTAGCTCTGGCATCATAATCGGTGGGGTTGTCCATGGTCTTTTTCCCTACCTCAATAAGAGTCTGTAGAATCCCCTCCGCCGTGCGGTCCTGAAACCTGCCTTCGGCAGGAAAGGTAACATACTGTTCACAGGTATGAATAAACGCATCCACAATGCCGTTGGCTACCTGCTCCCGGGGTAGCGTATAGGTAAGGGTGGGGTCTATTATCGAAAACCTGGGGAATAATAACTTGCTGAATAATGGGAATTTCCCATCCTCATAGCTGATCACACAGCCATCGTTCATCTCCGATCCGGTGGCCGGTAGGGTTACCACGGTACCCAGCAATATTGCCGTTTTAATCTGAGATAAACGGGATTTTATAAGACCGGCAGGTTCTCCTTCATAGGGAGCTGCAGCTGCGATGAATTTTGTTCCGTCCATAACAGAGCCGCCGCCTACTGCAAGCAGAAAATCGATATTGTTTTTACGCACGACCTCCACTGCTTTGAGCAGGGTTTTATATTTTGGATTTGGCTCAATTCCTCCGAACTCAGCTACTTTCCGGCTTCCCAGAGCGGCCTTGACCTTGTCCAGCGTTCCAAACTTTTTCACGCTGCCGCCGCCATAAGTCACCAATACCCTGGCCTTGGCAGGCACAAGCCGGTCCAGCTCTCCAAGCCTGTCCTTACCGAATACAATATGTGTCGGGTTGTAAAAATCAAAATTAAACATAAGCGATGCTCCTTCCGCCCCTGCTATTTGCCTACATTTTACCATCGTGCTTAATAGAATAAAAGAAAATGTGTTCAGCGGAGGCAAATGGAAGCAACTTGAAGCAAAAGGACGCCCTCTAGCTTATCAAAAGGAGCTAGGGGGCGTCCAAGTCATCATACTATAAACGGGGTGCTGCTTTCTCTGCCATACGTTTAGCGAGTTCGAAGTTCTCCTGCTTGCTGGAGTTGCCCACGGAGATGTTTAGGTAAACATTACCCTTAAGAATATGGAGTCCGGTACATGATTTTATTGAAAGCTGAGCAAACCGATGAAAACACTGGTGAAACAGAATTTGTTATGGTCAGGAATAAAAAGCATTTTATTTTACGTAATTGAATACCTCTTTATTTCTGGGAGGTGTCTCAGGGTTTTCATCTTTGTACCCGAGTGCTATGGCGCAAACATGATTGTACCCGTCCGGCATGCCCAGTTCCTTTCTCAGGCTGTTCCCTTTATCTGACGTGAAAAGCAGGCTGGAGGAGCCAATCACGCAGGAACCGATATTTTGCGCTTCCGCCGCCAGGGTGATATTTTCTGCGGCCAGGCCGCAGTCCACATGGATCCATGGAGCCTTTTCATCCGCTGAGATCAGGATCACTGTTGGCGCCTTGTAAAAAGTGTGGTAATCGGGGGAGCTTGCTCTTTCTTTCAAAATTTCATTCCTGCCATTAAATATGTTTTCCTTGATTATTTCCACCATACGGTCGAGCATATCCTCACTCTGTACTACGGTGAAGTGCCACTTTTGCTGGTTCATGGCGTTCGGCGCACAGATAGCGCAGTCCAATATTTCCTGCAATTCGGCGGCTGCAATTTGTTCAGCTTTGTACTTCCTGATAGCCCTTCTTTTTTTAATTACCTTTATCGTTTCATTCATGCATGTCACCCTTTCTTTATAGTGTTTGTATTGTTTCGCGGCTTTGGATATGTGTTTTGATGTCTGTAGCCGCTGCAGACCCTGCTCTCTTAATCATCAGCTTATTTCTCATAAAAACAATATAACATATTTAGATGTAAATAACCAACACCACAGCCAGCAATTCCAGAAAGATAGCTAAATATCCCAGCACAAGCACTCCCATCTGCGCATTCTTTATAAAAGCTCCACGCTTATTTGCAGCAAAAAGAATTTGCCGCAATACCACGCGGGTGCGGGAAAAACTATCGACGTGGTGAATTTCACCACGTGCTACCAGGCAAATACCACGCAGGTGCGGGAAAAACCCCCTCCTTCTTGGTCTTGGAAATTCCGCAGTTAGTATATTGAAATTATTTTTTAAATTTGTCAAAACCAGGCTACTTATTTGATAAAATATAAGGGTCTAGAGCAGGGGATAAATTCCAGCAGCCTTTATAATTATTCCCGCAAGAGAAATATTGTGTACGGGCATAAAGGAAATGGGGTATTAATTAATGGATAGAAGAAAAGAACTTAAAGAATTATATAAAAATATGAAACCAGATATGGGAATATTTATTATTAAATCAACTTTAAACAATAAATGCTACATAGAAGGAACTCAGGATTTGAAAGGGACTATAAACGGAACCAAGTTTCGGTTGAACTTCGGGAACTACTCTAACAGAGAGCTTCAAAAAGAATGGAAAGAACATGGAGAAGAAAGTTTTACAATCGAGATACTTGAAAATCTAGAATATGATAAGGATGAATCAAAAATCGATTACACTGAGGACTTAACAATATTAAAGATGATTTGGGAAGAAAAGTTAGCTAAACAAGGAGTAGAATTCTATAAAAATGTGAGGAGGGTTCTATAATTAGTAAAAAAGGATTTCCTCCGGGCTGATAGCCTGTCACCGCCATGTCTGCAATAAATCCTTCAATATGTTGAGGCAAATATTTGAACCCCAAAGATTATCTGTTTTCCCTTGATAACGAATTGTAGACGGAGGCGAGTAGTTTGTCATTAATTGAATTTCAAAACGTATCTTTTGTCGATGGAGATAAAGCTATTCTTAAAAATATATCGGTAAACATCGAGAAAGGCGATTTTATTTCTATCGTCGGTCCATCTGGCGGAGGCAAGAGCACATTTTTAAAGCTTTGCAGCCATTTAATTAGCCCTACAAATGGGAATGTGGTTTTCAAAGGCAAAAACTATACTGAATACAGCCCTATGGAATTGAGAAAAAGCATAGCATATTGTTTTCAAACGCCTTATCTTTTCGGCGATACAGTATTGGAAAATATCAATTTCCCTTTTTCCATAAGAAATGAAAAACTCGATCAGGAAAGGGTGATTGATATTTTTTCTATGTTCCATATGTCAATCGATTATTTAGATAAAAACACACAAAACCTTTCGGGTGGTGAGAAGCAAAGGATAGCACTAATCAGGAGCTTGCTTTTTATGCCGGAAGTTCTGCTCTTAGATGAAGTTACCTCTGCTCTTGATGCAGAGAATGCAAAAATCGTAGAAAACGTAATAGCTTCTCTAAATGGCGAAGGCGTTACCGTTCTGTGGATAACGCATAATCTTGAGCAAAGCAGGAAATACGCAAACAAGCTCCTGACAATAGAAGCCGGAGAAGTTAAATCATTGGAGGTGTTAAAATGAGCGGCTCAAATCCAATTGATATTTCCTCATTGCTTATTGCTTCATCTCTTGTGCTGATAACACTTATTTTTTCTTATTGGCAAAAGCTCAAGCTCGAAAAAGAAGTACTGATCAGTGTTATACGAGCAGTGATTCAGCTTGTTGCTGTCGGTTATGTTTTAGAATATGTTTTTGGCTTTGAAAATCCTTTATTTACAACTCTCTTGCTTTTGTTTATGATTTTTAACGCAGCATATAATGCTGCCAAAAGAGGAAAAACAATCAGAATCGGCTTTGCTATATCCCTTTTGGCTATAGCGGCAGGGGCTATCGTGACTTTAGCAATCCTTATTTTCTCAGGCGCAATTAAATATGAGCCGTACCAAGTAATTCCTATAGGTGGAATGATTATCAGCAACGCAATGATTGCATTAGGATTATGCTATAAGCAGATATCGTCAGATTTTAAAAGCAGACGCGAAGAGGTTGAAACAAAGCTTTCTTTGGGGGCGGATATCCTGCCCTCCTCTATCGGAATTATACGCGATTCCATAAAGACGGGTATGATGCCAACGATTGACTCTGCAAAAACCTTAGGAATCGTATCACTGCCCGGCATGATGACCGGATTGATTCTTGCCGGTACGCCGCCGCTGGAAGCGATAAAGTATCAGATAATGGTCACTTTTATGATGATGTCAACGACTTCTATAGCTTCATTTATAGCTTGCTATCTATCATATAAGAGCTTTTTTAACAGCAGGAAGCAGTTGATCTCAATAGAATAATATTATGCGTGGCATTAATTTCGTTTTTTAATTTGCAAAAGTCTCAACTTAATTAATTCGTACCAAATAATAGTTTGATAAAGTTGGTGTCAGGCGCCGTGAATAAAACAACCTCAAAATGGTATGCTTTAATAGCAGTTATGATACCGGTTTTAATGGGACCAATTGATGCCAGTGCGGTAAATGTTGCCTTCCCCAGCATGTCGGAATATTTTAACGTTAGCGTTGACATGGTTGGTTGGGTTAGCATGTCTTACCTATTAGTCTTGAGCAGTTTTGTGCTTAGCTTTGGCAGGCTAGGTGACATGTTTGGTTTTAAGCGCATATTTCTAGCGGGTATTGCTGTATTTACCATCGCCTCCGTTTTATGCGGTATGTCCCGGGGTATCGGGGTGCTTATTTTCTTCCGGGCCATTCAGGCTATTGGCGCCGGAATGACCTCGGCCCTTGCCGCAGGCATTATTACAGCAACATTTCCTCCGCAGGAAAGAGGAAAAGCGCTGGGTATGATGGGTACGGTAGTTGCCTTGGGACTGGCTACGGGACCCAGCCTGGGTGGACTGCTTTTAGATCTTTGGGGATGGCAAGCCATATTTTTTATAAACATTCCCATTGGTATAATAGCCTTTTGGGCATGCTATAAGCTGCTACCTGAAAAAGAAAAACTTACAGAGCAAAAATTTGACTGGATCGGAGCCTATCTAGCCCTTATTTGCCTGGCTTCTCTTCTGTTTTTTATCAGCCGGGGGCAATATTATCAGTGGTCAGGACTAATAATGCCAATCGGGGTTATAGCCCTTGTTACGGGTGCGCTGTTGATCATTCAGGAGCGGAAAACACCGGAACCCATGTTGGAACTAGGCCTATTTCGCAGCCATGCCTTTACAGCGGGAAACATTGCCGCTCTATTTCATTTTATGACCCAGTATATTATTGTTTTCGTTACCCCCTTCTATTTACAACAGCAGCTTGGTTTTGCTCCCTCAAAAGTGGGAATTACTATGACCGCCTTCCCTCTGACCGTACTGCTGATAGCACCTTTGAGCGGGGCTCTTTCAGATAAAATTGGCAACCGCCTGCCCTCCTCCGCCGGAGCTATCTTTTGCACCCTGGGAGCACTAAGTCTTTCATTTGTGGGTCCGGATTCTCTCCCCTCCGATGTAGCCTGGCGGCTGAGCCTTTTCGGCTTGGGAACGGGTATGTTTCAATCGCCAAACAATAGCGCAATAATGGGAGCTACTCCCAAAAAGCGCCTAGGCATTGCCGGCAGTGTTCTGGCTACCACACGCAATGTGGGTATGGTTATGGGTATAGCCTTCGGAAGCGCGGTACTCGCCACCAGACAGGCTTCTTAT
>JAQVOX010000030.1 GCA_028702435.1 Desulfotomaculaceae bacterium
TGTTTAATCGCTTCTCTTTGCTATGTGAAGTTGTCAAGGAGCAATAATTTGGGAACTCTTACTAATACTGTCCAATATGTTTATCGACTTTCCGAGATACTACATATTGTGTACATAGTGTACGCAACGTACGTTTTAAATATTCCTTAGAATTAAACAGAAGAAGCAGGGGGACGTTATTTTTGCTTCCCCCCTAAAATATAAAGGTGAGGGCTGCAGTGCGGGTATACCCAGGTGGGGTTGTCGACGAAACGGGCGTGGTTGGTTGTGTTGGTGTTCGGTTAAGGTTGATTCAATATAACTCTCCCCGTTTGATTTTCTCCAGCTCAATCATACGGGAATGGGTGCTTTGTGGTAAATAGTGTTAATTCTTATTTGCCGAAACTTGTTAAGTTTATTTTACCGTTACATATCGGTGAGCGGTCTTTTGGGAAGCAGCAGCAGTCCCCTGCTTGGTTCGCGCCAGCAGGGGATCTATATACCGCATTGCTTTAGTACGTTAACGTGTTACCTTAGCGAGGGACTGACTTCTTTTAGGAAAATCTGGAAGGTCGCCAAGCCTTTCAGATTTTCCGAGCAGTGAAACAGCAACCGGCTTCTGAGGGAGCGGCTGCTGTTTTTTTGTGGGTGGGGCTGGAAGACTTTTTTTGGCATACTCGTATGGGGAAACATATCAAGGCATTTTTGTATAATATAATTTCATTTTGTTAGTCCTTTTGTTAGTCGATGGTGTTTATAATGTAAGCATAATAAGTTGTGTCAACTACCGTAACATAGTATTAGGCAGTGTTAAGAGCAGGACTATTTTTAAATTTAAAAGGAGGATTATGAAAATGTCTAAGGAAAATGCAAAGAGATTTCAAGATGAATTAAACAAAAACGAATCATTGCAAAAGGAATTGGAGGATTACAATTCGTCATCTTATGAAGATTTAGTTTCCTTTGCAGGAGAAAAAGGGTTTATTTTTACCGTGGATGAATTCAAAGAAATACAACTAGTGCCGAAAAAAGGAACGAAAATATTATCAGACGATGAACTTGCACAAGTTGCAGGAGGGGGTTATTATTGGCCTGTAAAAGGCTGTCCATATGGCTACACAAAGTTTGTGAATTGGATTTTTATGGATGATTTTGCAGGGCAAGAATGCCTAAACTGTGAAAATTATTTTACAGTCCCAAGTAATGGTTACAGTGATGCATATCAAAGCTGCAAGTTGGAGTCAGGTCCTATGCAATGGGAATAGGCATGATAAAAGGGTAACTGAGCGTCTCACAGCTGGAAAGGTTTTTAGGGGTCAGGTACTTCCTGAAATTTGTCGAATGTATTTGACTAAAGTATCCCAACCAAACTCATGGCAATTGCTTTGTTCCGCTTACATAAAGGTGGTCTTTAAATACGCCAATGCTCAGGGAGTATTTATTGTCAGGATCTCCAAACCCTTTATCCACAATCATGGTCCAGTCATTAGTTTTGGCTCGGCGCGATTTGTTCTCCAAACTTGAACCCCATCTGAATTGCTTGTGGCAATATATATTTTATCATTAAATACGGCCATGTTGCTTATTGCCCCCCTTGGATTCTTGTCGGGAACAAAGCCCGGGGCATTAGCATCTATAACGGGCTCCCAAGGATAAAACTCCGGGTCCACGCTGCTGTATAGCTGCGGAATTGTACTTGGATTTGCCTCATCGATAGTAGCTACGTATAATTTTCCCTTATGGGTTACCATGGCTCTTGAGGAAGTCCCCTGCAAAACAGTGTCCGGCAGTATAAACCAGTTGACGCCGTTAGTGGTTTTTAATATTTGCACCTTTTGCCCAAAGGCTGCTGCATAAAGGCAGGGGTTGCCTCCAAAAGGCCGGTCCTTAATCATGTACCTGAAACCGGTAATACCGGAGGCCCCCGGAGCTTTATAAACCCTTTCCCAGGGAAGCTTGCCATTCTTTTTATATCTCCATATTTCAGCCAGGTTATCTACGGGGTCCGGTTTAATTAGCATGGGAATTTGAGCTCGCGGCTCAATCGACTTGATGATGTTATAAAGTATATTTCTGCTCGGGTCGGTTCCGGGGACCCTGTTGGGTTCCCAAAACCTCCCATAAGGGGTCTGACCCCCATCACCCGGCGGTGCTGGTGCTGCTGGTGGCGTTTCCGGCGGTCAGGGCAGGGAGCAGTTCAGTGTGACCTACCGGCCTGTTTGGTTATCCCCATGGGCTGCGACATCATAAGAATTGATCGGTATGATCGCTGGCATTTGATAGTAGGCGGAAACCCATTAATCGCTTCTGCTTCATCAAAAGAAAAAGAACGCATCGGCCTCTCAGGGCTTGGGTCCGGGTTTAATAATCCCTTCAACGTTTATGCCTGGCAGATACAGGAATACCAAAACCGGTTGTATATAAGCACTTTCGATGATTCCAGCAATATGGAAGTAATACTGCATACCCTTTTAACCAACAGGGTTGGTTTAGAGCAGCTGATCGGTCAAGAAACAACAAACTTATTAATCAAAATTTATAAGACCGTAGTAGAAATATTAAGGGCCATCAGATACCCGGTTGGATTTGATTTATACATCTCGGAGGACGGGGTTCATTTCAACTCTGTATTCCTGAATGGGCTTAATAATCCAAACAACTACGGCGGAAGAATACTTTATGTAGACAGCAGTAAAAATTTATACATTGGAACGGCTAACCCCTTCCAGGGCTGCGAAGTTTGGAAAATAAGCAAAATCGATGAATGCAGTTTAATACCCTGCGATGAAAATCATTATCAGAAATTATGGGAAGCTAAAAAAATAATCAATGACAACTACAGCGTTATTGAAAAAAATATGCCTGCCATCTTAAAACTTCTGCCAAAGGATTTTCATATCATTATTTAAGGATGGCAACAACGAAACTGTTTGATGGATATCGAAGAAGGCTGACCTATTTATAAGTCAGCCTTCTCTCTAATGTAATAGCTGTCTGCCCCTATACCATTGACGTATTGGGTTCCCGGTGACCTGCAGCCGATATTGCTTTTGCGATTAGAATGCTCGATCACTCATTAAAAAGTCTTGAGATCATCGAAAACTACAATGGTCAAGACACTCATATCCATATTTTAACTTCCTTATTCCCTTGCCCGCCCGGGGACATTTAACCGCAGAATCTTTGTGGTGAGGACAATTGACCAAACCAGGGGCTTCCAGATCATAACTTTTGCATGTTGAACAGCGTATCCCACATTCTGTTGCTTCCAAGTCTACACTAAACCTTATTTCCCTACAATTCCGGCAATAGCAATACTCCCACTCCTTAATTTGAGCAAGATAATATTCTAAATCATGTTCATTTTTCACCAAATTACCTCCCGACACCAATATCCTAAAATTTTTTTATCTAGACTAGTTGTGCAGAAGCATTCTGGTAATTGCCTGTGGATATAAATTTTAATGCTGACAGTTTTTTAAAAACCCCTGGAAAGATGCTCCGACAAATAATTGATGGCGCCTTCTATCTGGCACCAGAAACACCGTTCACTATAATAATCATCATTATGTACTAATTACTATAATATGTCAAGATTTAACTGAGAAATAATCGGGAACAGCTTTTTCCTGAAAGTCCCCCGGGCTTCAAATATTAAATTACAGGGAACTGATTGCCCCACCCTGGCGGATTATTTATAAGATCGAAGGCAACAAGGTATTGGTCTTGGCAGTAATCAACGCCAGAAGGAATGTCGAGGACGTGCTGCTTGACAGGTTTATTTAAGTGTCTATTTGCCACAGCAGCGCTTGAATTTTTTGCCGCTGCCGCATGGGCAGGGATCATTCCGGCCGATTTTTTTGCGGGTTTTGATATCGATTACCTCGGCATTTTTCGGCACGAATTTAAACGGCTCAGCCGGAAGCGGCCTTAAGTGTTTCTTTTCCTCTTGAAATAATTCGTTGGGGGTGTGCCCTTTCAGCACCCACTGGCGTGTGTTATTGTGCAGATCCATAAACTGGTCAGTCAATTGCTGCACAACTTCAAACGACGAGAATTCCAGCATGCCCAGCAGGTACTTAACCCCTTCAATAGGGTTGGCTTCCATATTGATAATCCCGGTTAACTGGAAGGAAATTTCATCTAAGTCTTCACCGGTCAGGCTGTAGTGCTCCGATAAATAATCAATTATTCTGTTCATTGCCGGGGGCCGGTCGATGTAGCCCGGTTCACCGGCGATAAGCAACTCCCGCTTTGAAAACGGGTAGTAATCAACACCCGGCCTTTTGTTCTGCTCTGCCACTACCTTCTCAGCGTCAAAAACCCTGGTGTCCGCTAAGCCATAAGGCGACAGGCGGACCTGGTCGTAAAAATCGCTAGCTATTGAAACCACGTCAAATAATTCCAGGAAATCAACTTCATTTCCGGTAAGCTGCTCAATTCTCTCCTGCACAAACCATGTATTTGCCACGCCGTAATAGTAAGCCATGCCATGGGTCAGGCGCACCCACCGGGTATTTCTGCGGACAACATTTATTAATTCCTTACCGTCAGCACGGGAAAAAACGTCTGCCAGCTCTGCCGGCAAAAATAAGACCCTTTGGCGATCATACACGCCGGGGAAAAGGAGGCCGTAGCCCATCAGGGAAGCCACTTGGTCAGTTGTGATGCCCTCACTCGGCACAAAGCCGGAATTCCTGGCCGCAGCCCTGACCAGGTCACACATGCCCCGATCCAGGCGGTAAAACAGCTGCCCGAAATGTGCCGGAATAACCCTGACAAGCTCATCAGCCAGATCCCCTTTTTTCAGGGCGCTTAAATTTTTCAGCCCGAGGTTTTTGCGGATTTTGTCCATTTCATTTTTGGTCAGGCGATTGATGGCGGCGGAGAGGCTGCAGGGCATATCTATATTCTTCCAAAGCCGCCGCTCTCTCTTTTGCTCCAACCGCTGCCCGTAGGATTTGGCGCTTTCCAAAGCGTGCAGCAAAACGTCACTTATTTCAAAACCATTTTTTTCATCCATGCCTGGTTGCCTTCCATTCTGCAAAAATTTCACAAAAGCACACCATAATTATACCTTCTCAGGCCAGTGCCGGCAAATGAACAAGTAATGCTTATGTTTTGGCGTAATTATGGCAGAATTATATACACATTATTATACATAACTAGCTCATGCGGGACTGGAACTTCCTCTAAAAATAATGGAAGATGCTATAATCAGTGTACAAATAACGATAAAAATTTAGAGGGTAATATTTGAACGGTGTAGAATGATGTCATAAATTTTCAATGAAATAAGGTTGGTTTAACGAACGAAAAAATTGTAAGATATTTAACAGGAAAGTATCCATCTATGAAATATTTACTCGGACATTACCAGCAAGACTGGACTAAAAAAGCGGGATTGTGGAAAGAAAATATTAGTGATTATTATACCGGCAAACCTGATCCCGGCCCTGTTTTTATGCAAAATCTTATAAACAAAGTTAGTGATTTGGAATTAGTTACATTTCCTACTGTTAGGCAGTAACACCGGATCGGAAGTCTCATGTAAGTTTGACTTTGCCGTCGAGCCACTCGCGGGCGGCGTTCAGCGCGTGTTTCGGGCGCTCATCGCCCGGACAGTGTTTTTCGTAAAGCGGCAGAATGTTTTGCTCTGCGTAGTTGATGCACCAGTTGGCGATTGTCGTTTTGCTCTGAGTATAGACCGCGTATGAAATTGATCCACCGGTATGGACTGAATGGGTTGCTGAGAACGAGTATGCCGATTATGCAAACCTCCACGCACTCTTCTCTGACCGGACAAAATTCACTTCAATCGCCGTACCACTCGACTATGCAAATCCTTCCTCAGGCACTGCACCGGACGGTGACATTGTCATCCGGGATCCTCGATACTCTCCCGCACGGCGGCTACACGGTAACAACGATTCGCTCGATTTGTAACGAATCCTTTAAAGATGCTTACCCGGGATTCGGAACGATGACAGTCGTTATTCCACTGATCGGTGTTGTGTTGGCGATTATTTTATTTTTATTTGGATTTGGGATAGGTGCTTAACAACTCACCGGTGACATTGGAGTGGAAGTTAAAAGCTGAGGCCTAAAGCTTATGGAGACTGTTTTACTATTACCACCAAATAAGAAATATAAAAATCAATGATGTTGGCCTTATGAGAGCAGCAATCATAATTGTCCGAAAATACTACCATCTGTTGATAAAGCTTTTTATCGCCAGATGGTTTTTATATACATAAAGCTTGGAAGCGTTGGCCAGCGCTGATTTCAGTTTTAGATACAGAAAAGATTTCAAAAATATTATTAAATGAGGCTGTTTTGTTAGCCGTTTTGTTAGCCCTTGCTTCTTATAATTAAATAAAGGATAGGGTTGACAGCCTATAATCCTGCCGAAGATGATCTGCCGGCGGACATAGGCTAAGTTACAGGGACAGGAAATAATTGCACACTACAGAAGTGTCAGCTAAAGATAAAAATTAAAGGGGTGGGATTTATGTCAAAGGAACAAGAAATAAAAAGGAAGTACCAAGGCATTGTGAATAAGTACGAGGAGGAAGAAAAGTGAGAAAGAAAATCAGTGTTTTATTAATTATGTCAATGCTCATACAATTGTTTATTGGTGTGGCGCCTATTTTAGCAGAAGATTCAAATGGTATGAACGCAGAGCCTGAGTTTGTGCCTCAACTGACAGTAACTTTGTCTCCCGGGGTAGCAACGGGGTCCACTTCGGCAACAATTACAAGAGAAGAAGCGATGGTTATGTATCAGCGGGCGATGGAGATAACAAAGCTTAGCGGAAGTGACCAGGACAGATATCTAAACTACACAGATTTTGCGCAAGTGAGCAGCTGGGCTGAATCATATGTAAAAGAAGTAATGTCTGCCCAAGTATTTAACGGAACGACTGCCACAACTATTTCACCAAAATCGAATCTGACCTATGCAAAAGCCGCACAGGCAATCAAAAACCTCTTGGTGAAATCAGGGTTAATTAACGGCTGACATTGTAATGGCCCATTAAAATGCAGTAAAAGGGGGAAACCATGAGGCATAAACCACTGAGAACTTTGGTTGTCCTGATTCTTCTTATTCTTTCATTGACAGGCTGCAGGAACGAGAGCGGGCAGATAGCCGGAGCCGGCGACAGCAGCGGCAAGATAAATACTGTTGATGACCTCAAGGATAAACGGATTGGGGTTTTGACCGGTTCAGCAGGAGACAATGCCGCCCGGCAGAGATTTCCACAAGCGAAAATATTCAATATGAATAATATTATAGACCTCACTGCAGCTCTGAAGAGTAATAAAATTGATGCAGTTGTGTTTGAGCGCACCAGCCTTCAAGCTATTGCAAAACAAAATCCCGATCTGGAACTGATCAAGGAACCGGTACAATTGCTTGACGTGGCTATTGCCGTAAAGAAAGCCAATCCCCTTTTACTGGATTCGGTGAACCGGACAATAACAGGGCTGGAAAGCAACGGAACCCTGGATGATATGAAAAAACGCTGGTTTGTAGACGGTGATTTGCCGGTCATGCCCGAGCTCGAACTTTCCGGTTCCCGGGATATCTTGCGGGTGGGAACCGAGGCGCTGATGCCTCCGTTTGAATTTGTCACCGGCAACAATGAAGTCAGCGGTTTTGATATTGAGCTGGCAGAACGCATTGGACAAGCTATTGGCAAAAAGGCAGTCATTGAAAATATGAGCTTTTCCGCGCTGATACCGGCCCTGGAGTCAGGCAAGATTGACCTGGCTATTTCCTGCTTTAATGTAACCGAGGAGCGTAAGCAAAAGGTTGATTTCTCTGTACCCTATCATACCAGTGAAACGGCGGCGATGGTAAAAAAATCGGAAAATGCCCCTCAGCTGAGTAAAATATTCAGCAATATTAAAAACAGCTTTTACAGCAATATCGTCATGGAGCGGCGCTACCTGCTTATCGTTGACGGCCTGAAAACCACTGCCCTGATCGCATTGTTCTCTGTTATTTTTGGTACGCTGCTGGGTGCGCTGATCTGTTTCATGCGCATGGCAAAAAAACGGATTTTCAGTGCCATTGCCAGGGTTTACATATCTATCCTAAGGGGAACTCCGGTGCTGATACTGCTGATGCTGATTTTCTATGTGGTGTTTGCATCGGTGGCTATCGATCCGGTGATTGTGGCGGTTATAGCCTTTGGCATGAACTTTGCTGCCTATGTTTCCGAAATGTTCCGCACCTCCATCGAAAGTATTGATAAAGGACAAAGTGAGGCCGGGATTGCCGGCGGGTTTACCGCACTGCAAACCTTTATCTATATTATTATGCCCCAGGCAGTGAGACAGGTGCTGCCGGTCTATAAAGGAGAGCTTATCTCCATGGTCAAGATGACTTCGGTTGTCGGATATATTGCCGTGCAGGATTTGACAAAGGCCGGTGACATCATCAGGAGCCGTACCTTTGACGCTTTCTTCCCACTGGTCATGGTGGCAGTGCTCTATTTTGCAATAACCTTGCTGTTGGCCCTGGCGCTGGACTATATCGGCCTGAAAACAGACCCGAAAAGAAAACGGAAGGCGGTGCAGTCGAATGGTTAGGACGGAACATCTCTGTAAAAGCTATGGCGATCTTACCGTGCTAAAAGATATCACGACTAAGATACACAAAAAGCGTTTTATATCTGAGCGCAACGGATCCCTATTTTGTTAGCCGTTTTGTTAGTCTTTAGGTTATATAATGCAAATATAACAGGCAATATTCAGCGGAGTGACTTTGCATGATGATCTGCCGGCGGGACATAGGCGGGGTCACAGGGGCAGGTGATAATTGCGGTACACAGAAAGGACAGTTATAGTTAAAAATTAAAGGGTAGGGAAATTATGTCAAAGGAACAAGCGATTAGGTTTATGATGCTCACAGAAAGGGATGAGGAATTAAAAGGAAAGTACCAGGGCATTGTGAATAAGTACGAAGGAAAAAACTTTACAGAAGAGAAGCGGAAAAAAATTATCCTGGAAGAAGTGATACCTCTGGCCAAGACCAAGGGTTTTGATTTTAGTACGGGAGATTTTCAGGAATTGCTGCAGCCTGCGAAAAAGCAATTAACCGATGAAGAGCTTGATCAAGCGGTTGGGGGTAGAGGGGTGATTACAAGCCTCGTTCGCGTTCGTTGGTCTGTAGTCGTTGTAAGCACCTTACCATCAGATAAAAATCAAACATAAATAGAGAGGAATTAGAAGAGTTGTAAGCACATTACCGTTGAAAGAAGACTCAAGTAGTAATACGAAGACTGGTTGCTTTCAAGTTTTTTGAACAAGGAGGTTCTGATGATGATTACTAAAACATTATTTCCCGGACGCTATATGCAGGGTCTGGGGGCGATTGAGCGCCTGGAAAATGAATTGTCAAACTTCGGCCAAGTGGGTTTGTGTATTATGGCCCCCTCGGCCATGAAGATGCTGAGTGGTAAGATACCGGAACAGATCGCCGGGCTGCGCTTAATTGTCGAGGAATTTAAGAGGGAATGCTGTGATCGGGAAATAGAGCGTCTTGCCAACTTAGGAAGTGAATGCCACGCTCAGTTTGTCGTTGCCATCGGCGGGGGAAAAACCATTGATACGGGCAAGATCGTTGCGGATCGCCTGAATACTCCTGTAGTTGTTGTCCCGACCATTGCCTCCACTGATGCCCCTTGCAGCGCCTGCGCGGTTGTGTATAGCGAGGAGGGCGTGGTCACCCGGGTCGAATACCAGAAAAGAAATCCCGACCTCGTCCTGGTAGATTCCGGAATTATCGCCAATGCACCGGAACGTTTTTTGATTTCCGGTATGGGAGATGCCCTGGCCACCTGGTTTGAAGCGGAATCATGCCTAAAAACAAAATCCAAAAATGAGGCGGGAGAATTGGGTTCCCTGACTGCTTATGCCCTGGCCAGGCTTTGTTACGACACTCTTTTAAAATACGGCTTGGCCGCGCTGGTCTCCTGTAAAGCTAATGCAGTCACCCCTGCTCTGGAACATGTGATTGAAGCCAATACCCTGTTAAGCGGCCTGGGCTTTGAAAGCGGCGGGCTAGCTATGGCCCATTCTATTCATAACGGCTTGACGGTGCTGCCCCAGACACATAATTATTACCATGGTGAAAAAGTGGCCCTGGGGGTTTTAGCTTCCCTATTCCTCAACGACAAATTAAAGGCCTTAATTGACGAGGTCTATTCTTTCTCTGAAAGCGTAGGGTTACCAACTACCCTGGCCGAGCTGGGCTTAGCCGGCGTTTCACCTGACGAACTGAAAAAAGTAGCCACCCGCGCCTGTATTGCGGACGAGTTTATCCACCACGAAGGGGGAGAGATCACTCCGGAAATGGTTGTCCACGCACTGCTTGCCGCGGATGGGGAGGGACAGCGGAGGAAAGGGATACCAAGATGATCTGTTATTCAACTTACGCTTTGCCGTACTGGGCGCCGATGGGACCGGCGCCCGGTGTTTCGTAAAGGGGAAAAGCTTTTGCTACCGGCTCTTATCAGTTTTTATGAACTCCAAGGCCTGCTCATATATCTCATGGTATCTAATTCTTTTTCCGGTGGCCCAGAATGCTTCAAAGTCAGCGAGATATTCACCTTTATACAGGGAGAGAATTTTTTGGGCTGCTTCATTGCTGTTTTGCAGCCTGAATTTTTCCGCGGCTTCTTCGAAAAGCTCGTAATCACACTCGATTTCATCCCGGCAAATACGATAGTGATTATGGTGGTTGATAATAAGATCCTCAACACCGAGAGCAGCAAGGTCCTTTTTGATATGCGCCAGGTTGACCCCAATCAGCTTTTTCACATTATCTGATTCGGTTTCCGACCAGATGGCTTCGTATATCTGTTCTTTAGTTGCTCCCGTACTGCCTGCGTCAAGGAGGAAGGCCAAAAGTTCACGTTCCTTTTTTGAGCGCGTTTTAAGCGGCTTTTGTCGGTCCTTATAAGGGTAGATATTTAACCCGCCAAAGGTGGAAATATATATCTTTTTCGTTTTGTACCCGGCAAATGCCAGCATTTTTTGCGCAAAATCAGACTCTATCCCCTGCTCCAGGGCAAATTGAAGAATTGATCCGTATAATTCCCGGATTTTGAAATAATCATAGATGCCGTTTTCCGAACAGAGCTTCAGGTAACGGGTCGCTAAACCACAAGCCTTAGTATGGTCCTTTGCGGCAAGGGCAGCTCCCGTGAGTAAACCAGAGGCAATGGTGGGGATCATCATGATATTTGACCTTTCACCAATCTCTATTGACAGCATAGCGTATTTAACGGCATTAGGGAAATCAGATACTGAGATATAATAGCTGAAGAGCCTGGCTAAGACAATAGTTTTCAGGTAGTCGCTTATGTGCTCAAGGTTGGAAAGGATTTCATCAATAATCGCTGCCTTGGGGTCACTGGTGAAGATGAGACTGTAAACAAGGCGTTGGACTTTTGCCCATTCTAATTGGAACTTTGAAGTGCGGTAGAGAGACGCATATTCAATGCCAAGGGTAAAATATTTTATAGACGTATTATAGGTGGCGCCGACGCCGTTTCTTCTGTCCATGTCGGCAATGTGATAGTAAATTTCCGCCGCCAACAGATAAGCCGCCCATAATTCCTCATATCTTCCCGTACTTCTGAGCTTTTGAATCTCTGTTGAGATGATGTTCTCGGCTTTCTCACGGTCGCCCAACATTTGGTATGCTTTTGCCGCATACATGCCGATACTGTGCATGTCCAAATACCGGCGTTCTTGCTCCGGCAGCTCCAGAGATTTTTCATAGTAGTAAGCAGCATCCTTCATTCGTCCCGCAAAAAAATGAACAGCTGTCAAATATCTCTCAAACCAGGCCTTGACTTTGACATTCCCGGCCCGGGCACATGTTTCAATCATCAGGTATGCGGTATCGTAAGCTTCCCTTATTTGTGAATTCCAGCAGAGGTTATAGATTTTTTCAATGCCGGCTTGATACAATCTGCTGGGAATCAGGCTGTTAATATTTGACAGTAGGCTATCCAGCAGCTGGTTTGATTCCTCGAAGGAGGCAGAGTTTCTTAAGATCCTGGCCTTATGCACCATGGCATCAAAAAATAGGTCTTCACCGGCTGTATTTTCCTGTGGTTTCACATTATCCAGCCATGTTTTGGCCTCACTGAAGTTCCCGATGCTGGAGAGAAAAATCCCCCTGACCAGGGAAATTTTCTGGCTGGAGGTGGCGGGGACGCCGCCCAGAGCTTTAAACCAGTTTCGCAGTTCACTGAAACTGCCGTTTTTTATCCGGTCTTCGTAGTCGGCCATTATAATTTTCTCCAGCATTTCATTGTCATCAGTCAGCATGGCGTATTTGGCAGCTTGGGAATACTGCTTTAGTTCATAGTAATATAATCCAGCCTGGCGCTTCAGCTGCTTTAGTTGAGAGTCCTCCATGTCTTTTAGCAAGTGCTTCCTGAAAAGTGTGTGGTAACGGAATTGCCCACCTTTTGTCTTGGCGGTAAAGATATTTTGTTTTACCAGACTGTTTAAGAGAAGAAGGGAGTTTTTCTTGTTGGTCACCGCATCCAGCATTTTCGGGTCCAATTCCTCAAAACAGGCTGAAGTTTTGAGAAAATCGATCATTTCAACCGGCAGCCGGCTGGTGCATTCATAAAAAAGGTAGGATTCTAAAACTTGATTACCCTGAGCGAGGATATCAACAAGATCCACGCCGTTTTCGCAAAGCACCTTGAAGGAGCCGATTCCCAGGGGCCACCCTTCCGTGACCGCATAGATGTTTTCGTGCTCAAAGCCCAGCACCTGGGCTGCTTCGTTCCTGGTGAAGGCAAGTTCTTTTTGGGTCAGTTCAAAAATATTACCCCTGGCCTGCATAGCTACAAACTCCTGCCAGGGAATTTCCCGGCTGCCCACGCAAATCCGGATATTTTCAGGCTTGTATTTTATGAGGCAGATGATGAAGTCCTTAATACTCTTGTCTTGTATGGTATGCAGATCATCCAGCACAACCGTACAATCCTGGGCAATATTTTCCATGCTGCTGATGAGCGCGTTAGCCAGGATGGTGATAAAATTGTTTTTCCCCTCAAAAGGGAGATATTGGGAGAAGTTAAGCTCATAGCAGGGGAAAGTATGGTGGATGGCTTCACTTAAGGGGCCAAGAAAGGAGAAAATGTCATCTTCCCCATCCAGTGTGAGCCATACCGCGTTTTCCACAGAGTTGGATACCTGTGCCAGCAGGGTAGTTTTGCGGTACCCCGCCCCGGCATGAATATATGTAAGTTTTTTTTGAGTGCTGAGAACTGCAGATACTAGCTCTTTGCGCATAATTTCACCGGCAGTTTCTGCTGGAACGGAAATTTTTACACTTGATACGTTGGCCATATCCTGAACTCCTATTCTTTTGCTCATAGCTATTATAACAGCACTCAAATTTTTGTTGGTGAAAAAGATAGAAAAATATCAAAAAAAGATTAATTATGTTAACTTTGGTTAATCCTCTATAACTTAAATATGGCTGGGTAATAAAGGTATAAACTTAATGGTAAGTTATGGAAGCAAGAAATGAAAGGTTCGCTGATTAAAAAAATGAAAAGTATCCGGAAAAGATGATTTTGTTAGCCGTTTTGTTAGTCCTTAGTGTATATAATATAAAAATAAGGCCGGTATTTATCAGGGGTGATCATTATGAATGATAAGAAAAGCAATAAACCATTAGAAGATGAACTGCTGGCGGGTATAAGCGGGGGTACAGGAGCAGGCCATGATTGCGGCCTGCAGGAGGGGGAGTTTCCCAGCCCGGGAAGATGTTTTAATAAAAGATGGACCTCTTCGGGCATGGTTTATCGGCGGGCTTGTCCACATTGCAGTATATGGACTTCTTTGCCTGAGGGTGTAAACCTTGTAGTAGCAAATATATTTGAATGTACTTTGCTTGGATATGTGAAAAGGGTAAAGGAATAATATAGAAACTCTTAAAAATTAAACAAAAAGAGAGGTGTAGATATTTTGTCAAAGAAACCAGGTTTTGAATTTGCAGATGAGAGTTTGCAGGAGACAAAAAAAACAAATGCCGTTAAGTTGTCGGATAAGGAGCTTGACAATGTCAGCGCCGGCGGTGAAGAAACTTTACGCTGTAGTTGTGGAAGTGATGATATAACCTGGAACAATGCGATTGGTTTCTGGATATGTAATAAATGCAAGAATGTATTCAACTAACCCCCTTGGTAGTTTTTGGAAGGACCGATTAGGTCCTTTCGAAAACTACCGAGCCCCGTTTTGCTTCGGATGCAAATTTTGAAGCGGACAATTATGCGATTTTTTTAGTGTTACGATATATTAAGATGTTTACAGGACTCGCACATATAAGTTCTTGCTGGGTAACTGTCGCCAAATTCATAATACATGCACATTTTGGGCTTACCTTTAAAGTACTTCAAAAATGTCTCGTCATCAGGTACTAGTTCACACGAAAATACACCATCATAAGCTGACCCCCTACCTCCGGCTACCTTAGCTAGCTCATCATTGGTTAATTGTTTTTTTTGCTCATCTGACATAGCTTTATCCTCCTTTTGTTATATTTTTTTAATTAAATTATATCAGGCAACGACTAACAAAAGGACTAACAAAAGACAACATTGAGGGACAGAGGGACAGGTTCCTTGTCCCTCACTCCAGGGTCTCGTCAAAGTTACTCAACTCTTTGTGCCCGCAAGACACAAGCACGGACGAAAGTGTTTCGGGGAAATGTCAGGAAAGCGGTTTTACCGTCATCCTGAGCGTCAGCGAAGGATCTAGCCCGTCCACCGTGAGGGAGATTCTTCACTGCGTTCAGAATGACACGAAAGCTATTTTCTCGTAGGAATATTATAATTATTGACGGCGTAGAAGCGGGCATCCAAATTTAAAAAAAGGAGGTTTTTGAAATGTCTAAAGAAAATGTAAAGAGATTTCAAGATGAATTAATTAAAAACGAAGCATTGAAAAAGGAATTGAAGGATTTTAATCCGTCATCCAAAGAGGATTTGGTTTCCTTTGCAGGAGAAAAAGGCTTTATTTTTACAGTGGATGAATTCAAAGAAATGCAGCAAGTGACGAAAAAAGAGACGGAAATATTATCAGATGACAAACTCGCACAAGTTTCCGCCGGCGCATTGGAAAGATGCCCCAATTGTGGGAGCTCAAATCTTCTTCGCTTAGTATGGGGTGATATAAAATGTAGAGATTGTAAATGGAGTACCGTGTTTGGATAAGAATATAAGAGCGAACACTTAGATTTTTTCTGCAGGCAGCATTGCCAAAGGCACATGTATGGACATAAACCATATGTAAGTTTTCTTTGTGGTAAGCAACCGAATTTCTCACGAGGATAATATGTGAATACCAAAAGTACCCTATGGGGTTTTGTGGAATAAAATACTGCTATGTTTATTTCATGGCAGTGTTTATTTTTTGGTTTCCCCCCATTTTTATTTAATTGACGCATTATGAAGGAATTTTGTAGTAATTGTTGAATTTTTTTTGGATTGCATTTATATACTAATCGTCCATGTTGCGGGTTATACCTATGAAAATTTTATTTTCGTCCGGCTGGAAGAGGGAGGTTTGAAGCGAACATGGAAAACAGTATTTTCCGCAAAAGCTCATTAGAAAGGATATCCTCACCGGAGCAGCTTAATGAGTATGTAAAAATCACCAATCCAGGGGTTTGGGCCGTGCTTTTAGGGCTATTTGCCCTGCTGATTGCAATTGCTATCTGGGCTTACGCCGGCAGCATTCCGGAAACATTGCAGCTTACCGGTGTGGCATTTGCCCGGGAAGGGGAAGAAGAAAGAGTTTTTTGCTTTGTTCCCATGGGCGTGTCGAAAAGGCTAAGCGACGGGATGAAAGTACAAGTATCACCGGACTATGCTCCCCGCGAGGAATACGGCTATATCTTCGGTAAGGTGGAAAGTATCGGGGAAAAGCCTGTGACTGAAGAGGAAATCGTACAAACCTTTGGCCATATCCAGTATGTGCAGGGACTCATAACTCAGGGAAACATGGTAGAAGTAAGGGTTGCCCTGGAAAGAGCGGAGGGAAGGCTGAGGTGGTCAACCCAAAAGGGAGAAAGCGTATCGGTGACCGGCGGCTCCAACTGCGACTTATTAATAGTGACGAAAGAAAGAAAGCCGTATGAGCTGATCCTTAAGTAAAAGCAGGTGAGACAATGGCAAGGGTAGCAAAAGTACCGGTGGTAATGCAAATGGAAGCATTGGAATGCGGCGCGGCTTCTCTTTGTATGGTGCTGGCGTATTATGGTAAATGGCTGCCCCTAGAGCAGGTGCGGGCGGATTGTGGGGTATCACGGGACGGTTCAAGCGCGAAAAATGTTTTAAAAGCTGCCAGAGCATACGGACTAGACGCAAATGGTTACCGGATGGAACCGGCAGCGCTTAAGAATATTGTCCTGCCGGCCATTATCCATTGGAATTTTAACCATTTTGTTGTGCTTAACGGTTTCAAGAAGGATAAAGCGGTCATTAACGACCCGGGCCGGGGCACTGTGGAAGTGTCATGGGAGGAGTTTGACAAGGCCTTTACCGGTATTGTCCTCCAGTTTAAGAAAACAGAAAGTTTCACGCCGGAAGGCAAACCCAAGAGTGTCCTGGGTTTTGCCAAAAAACGGCTTAAGGGAACACTAGCGCCCTTTATCTTTGTGGTGCTTACCGGTATCCTTGCTGCCGTTCTTGGTTTGGTGACCCCCATATTTTCCCGCATCTTCATGGATAACATTCTCTCCGGCAAAAACCCGGAGTGGCTGGTTCCTTTTATTGGCGCCTTAGGTATCACCGTGCTGTTTCAGTTTGTGGTGGCGCTCCTGGAGTCGGTGTATTGGCTGAGAATTGAGGGACGGTTTGCCATTACGGCCAATGCGGAATTTATGTGGCATGCCCTGAGGCTGCCTGTAGAGTTTTTTTCCCAGCGTTTTGCCGGTGATATTGTCTCCAGGCAAGGTGTAAACGAGCAAATCGCCGGAACCCTGATCCACAAGCTGGCGCCCGTCCTTATGAGTGTCTGTTTACTTGTGTTTTATCTTG
>JAQVOX010000142.1 GCA_028702435.1 Desulfotomaculaceae bacterium
TGAGCGGGTTGCCCTTTTTAAAGCTGTTTCTAACGGCGAGCGCAGCTTTGAGGCGCTCGCCGTTATTGCTGATACAGATGATTACTGCTCACCCTGCGGCGCCTGCCGTCAGGTACTGGCAGAATTTAACCCGGCGATGAAAGTTTATATGGCAAACGGGCGGGGTGAATATCGCCTTTTGACTGTTGCAGATCTACTACCGGCGGCCTTTGTTCTAAATGAACCCCATCCTGCCTGTGCCGGGCCCGGGGAAGAACGGGCAGGGGACAAGGTGATGACTAAAATATTTGAACCGGTGAACCGGTAAAGATTCCGGGTGGTGGAAATAAGTGAGTTTATTTGAGATCCTAATGCTCGTTTGCTTTGGGGCCGCCTGGCCGTTTTCCATTTATAAATCTTATAGATCAAGAGAAACCGCCGGAAAAAGCATCTATTTTCTGTGGATTATTTTTGCCGGATATATTTCAGGCATTACCCATAAGCTTATCTTTAGTTATGATGCTGTTATTTTTCTGTATGCTCTGAATGGGGTAATGGTAATAACGGATATTATATTATATTATCATAATAAGATGATTAATAAGCAGTTGAAAGGGGTTTAGACGGTAAGGTGTTGCCGGTCATTTTAGGTGTTTTGAGAGTCAAATGTTAAGGTAGGTGCTTCAATGCAGAATAACAGCGGGTACAGATCCGGTTTCGTTGCGCTGGCAGGCAGGACCAATGTGGGTAAATCCACCTTGTTAAACCGGCTTGTCGGGCAAAAAGTGGCGATTATGTCCGATAAGGTCCAGACCACCAGGAATAAAATCCTTTGTGTGCTGAGCCGGGAAGACTCCCAAATTGTATTTATAGACACTCCGGGTTTGCACAAGCCCAAGCATAAACTCGGTGAGCGCTTGGTGCAGGTAGCCCTGAACACTTTAAAAGAGGTCGATATCATTCTTTTCCTGGTGGAGGCAAACCAGTTCCCTGGTCCTGGCGATCACTATCTGATCCGGCAACTGAACGGTATGTCTACTCCGGTCTTGCTGGTGATTAATAAGATCGATTTGGTCAGGCGGGAAGAACTGCTACCCCTGATTGAAAGCTATTCCAAACTTTACCGATTTGCTGAAATTGTGCCTGTCTCAGCTCTATCTGGGGAAAACCTCGACCACCTGCTGGATGTGGTGACCGGCTACATGCCGGCCGGTCCTAAGTATTATCCTGAAGATATGGTTACTGATCGGCCCGAGGAATTCATTATGGCTGAGCTGATCAGAGAAAAGGTTCTAGACCTGACCGGCCAGGAAGTACCGCATTCAGTTGCTGTAATTATTGAAAACGTGCAGGAGCGGCCGAACAATGTAGTGGCGGTTCAGGCGGTGATTTACACTGAAAGGGAGTCGCAAAAAGGGATCCTGATCGGTAAAGGAGGCCGAATGTTAAAAAAAATCGGCATCCTGGCTCGTGAGGATATGGAAAAGCTGCTGGGCTCAAAAATTTTCCTCAAACTCTGGGTGAAGGTAAGGACGGACTGGCGAAACAAAGAGGCGCAACTCAAAAATCTTGGCTATTATGATCGGGTGTGAGTAAAAAAGAATTATTTTGCTGGTTAAACGGAGTACACGATTATGAGACTATATAAGATTGAGGCAGTAGTACTGCGGGCCAGGGATTGCGGCAACGCAAATAAACTGTTGATTCTTTATTCCAGGGAGCGGGGGAAACTGAAAGTAATGGCGCATGGCGCCTCCAAGCCGGCCAGCCGCAAACGCGGCTCAGTGCAGCTTTTTTCGCATTCCAGATTTTTAATCAGCCGGGGCCGTGAGTTGGATTCGATTAGCCAGGGTGAAATAATCGAAATGTTTTCCTTTCTAAGAAACGACCTCGAAAAAATCAGTTTTGCCAGCTACTTGGCAGAACTGGTGGATGCCTTTACCCCGGAGCGGGAGCCAAATGCGGCTTTTTTTGAACTCCTCATTACCACCTTGCACCTGCTGGTTTCTGAAGATGCCGAACTACTGGCGCGGGCCTTTGAAATTAAAGCGTCAACTATGTTCGGTTACCGCCCTTTACTGGAGCAGTGTACTCACTGCCAGGGGCCTTTAGCGGGGCAACTTTATTTCAGCCCGGCTGCAGGCGGGGTGCTCTGTGCGGACTGCAGACCGGCTTATACAGACGCGCAACCGTGCAGCAGGGGTGTTCTTGAGCTTCTTAAGCTGCTTTTGCGCTGGCATCCGGCCAGGCTGCGTCAGCTCAGAATTGACCGTCCGGATAGAAACCGGATTAAATTGCTGCTGTATGGTTTCATCCGGTATCATCTGGAGCGTGATTTAAAATCAGCCGCATTTCTAAATTATTTCCCTACCGAGGCTGGAAGGACCGGTGTATAAAAACAATAGGTATTGGAGTAAATAAAAGAGGAAGGGGGTTAAAGGAATGAATGAGCTTGAGAAAATTGATATCATTAGGAACCGGCTGGGTGTCGGATATAAAGAGGCAAAAGCGGCCCTGGACGCGGCTGGCGGAGATGTAGTCCAGGCTTTAATCAGGCTTGAAGAGAAAGGACAAGAGCCGGGCGAGCGTTTTCAGGTTAAAGGAAACGAGCTCCTGGAGCAGGTTAAAGGATTACTACATAAGGGGCAGAGTTTCCGGATTAAGGTCAAGCAGGGCGATCGGGTAGTTTTTGAAATTCCTGCTTCAGTAGGTGCGCTGGGTCTAGTAGGCGCCCTGGCCAGCTATGAAATAGCCGTTATCGGTGTCCTGGCCTCAGTTGCGGGCATGGCTAATAAGTACACCCTGGATGTTGAACGCACCGCTGATTTTAGCGATAATCAAGCTTCTGGTTAAAAACAAGATAAACAATGGTAAAGGCTATTAAGCCTGTTATTAACCGTGAGTACTTAGCTGTGTAAGAGGGGTTAATTTGTGATAATGTTCAGAAACGGCTCTAAACTACTCCCGTCTCTGGGTATAACACCTGGGACCGGGGGTTTAATTTTGTTAATAGGACACTTAATTTTATGCCCTTTGTAAGAAATAGATGAGCCCCCGGTATGACCTCGGTGTTCTAACCAGGTTTTAAGTTAGACAACGAGTATTTTGTTTTGATCGATATTTCTAATGTTTGCACATGAATGTATAAAAATGGCTGGATTATGCTTGCTTTATAGAAGGAGATTCCTGGCAAAAGTCGAATTTATTTGTTGACAGGAAAAATAGTTGCCTAAAGCTATTTACCGGAAAACAATAAAATATAACAAGGAGGATCCTAAGAGTGAGTAGTCTGTTTGAAATTGATCCCCAAAAATGCAAGCGCGATGGCATTTGTGCGGCGATATGTCCGTTAAAACTGATCGAGAACAGTAAAAAAGATAAACTCCCCTCCCCGATAGAGCAAGCAGAAAAAAAATGTATTAACTGCGGGCATTGTGTGGCCGTTTGCCCTTATGGAGCCTTTTCCCTGAAGACAATGAAACCGGAGGAATGTACTCAGTTTAACGCGCAGCTTCTGCCCACTGCGGAGCAAGCCAAACACTTTTTGAAAGCCCGGAGATCCATCCGCGCTTACAAAAACCAGCCTGTAGATCGGGCCACTTTGTCCGACCTAATTGATACGGCCCGGTACGCGCCAACTGCGGTAAACTTGCAGCCAGTCAATTGGCTGGTCATTGAGGACACCAATGAAGTCAGACGCTTAACCGGTCTAATTGTTGATTGGATGAGAAATGTAATTGCAGAAGAGCCGAAAAAGGCGAGAATTTATGATATGAAACGGTTAGTTGCCGGTTGGGATAACGGGTTAGATCTAATTTGTCGCGGGGCGCCCCATGTCATTGTCGCCCATGCCGCGGGAGCTCTTAGCAGTGCCCAATCATCATTTACCACTGCCCTGACCTACTTGGAGTTGGCCGCATTTGCCACTGATCTAGGCGCCTGTTGGGCAGGTTTTTTTCATACAGCCGCCAACTTCTATCCCCCAATGAAGGAAGCTTTAAAACTGCCCGAAGGCCATAAGTGCTTTGGAGCAATGATGGTCGGGTACCCGCAGTACCAATATCATCGCATCCCATTGAGAAAAAAGACAGCAGTCACGTGGCGGTAAAGTAATAGCGCACTGATACTGTTCATTGCTGTCTTTTTAAGATAGAAGGGCCTGAAAACATTTTCCCCCCGGCATTGACTTACCGCCCGAAATTTGATAAGTTATAACAAAAGTATGTCATTAAATAGTCAATTGCGGCCACACAATTGGAATGCGGGAAATAACT
>JAQVOX010000143.1 GCA_028702435.1 Desulfotomaculaceae bacterium
CTTTTCCTTGTATTATAACACATTGCGATAAGGTGCGATATAATGGAATGGGAAAATTGACAAAAAAATAAGCCTATATCAAGGCTTTCAGGGATTATTTATCTATTCAACTGTCAAAGACCCGGCTTCAAACCGGTACGTTTGAAGGTGCCGGGTAGGTGTCTAAAATAGACCATATTTCATTTGCATGATAATTATGGTATGCTAATGTAAAAATTAAAAATAATGTGAGCGCTTTGCGCTTTTTTGTTTTACTGATATTAATGTAAAATTAAGTAAAGGGGGAACAATGATGTCCGGACACTCAAAGTGGGCTACCATTAAACGTAAAAAGGCCAAAACTGATGCCCAGCGAGGGAAATTATTCACGCGCCTGGCCAAGGAAATTATGGTTGCGGCGCGCAACGGAGGTAAAGACCCCGAAGGCAATATGCAGCTAAAAACTGCCATCCAAAAAGCTAAAGATGCCAATATTCCTAATGAAAATATCCAGCGGGCGATTCAAAAAGGCGCGGGTGAACAGGGCGGCATCAATTATGAAGAGTTTTATTACGAAGGTTACGGGCCGGGTGGTGTTGCCGTCATGCTGGAGATTATGACGGATAACAGAAACCGCACCGCTAGCGAAATCAGGCATGTTTTTTCGAGAAACGGCGGCAGTCTCGGTGAGTCGGGTTGTGTGGCCTGGATGTTCCAGGATAAAGGCCTGATTATTGTTGAGAAAACAGAAGACAATGATGAAGATGAATTAATGCTGCTGGCTCTTGAGTCCGGCGCTGAAGATATGAAGACCGGCGAGGACTCATACGAAATTATCACTGAGCCGAGCGAATTCGAGACCGTGCGGGAGGCGTTAGAGAAAAGCGGTGTAGTAATTGCCTTTGCGGAAATAACCAAAATCCCGTTGAACACCGTAAGTTTGGAGGGCAAGGAAGCAGAGCAGATGCTCAAGTTAACCGAAGCCTTTGAGGATCACGATGACGTGCAAAATGTCTATACCAATTTTGACTAAACATACTTAGCTATGGGGGGGGTAGCACTTGAAAATATTGCTGCATACTTGTTGCGGCCCTTGTTCGATCTATCCCGTCCAATATTTTCGAGAGCACGGGATAGATGTTTATGGGTATTTCTTTAACCCGAACATTCATCCCTACACTGAGTTTACCAGGCGCAGGGACACTCTGGACCAGTATGCCAAAGAGATTGGCCTGAACATGATTTATGATCAGGAATACCCGCTGGAGGAGTTTTTGCAGGGAGTGGCGTTTAGGGAGGTCAATCGCTGTCGGTTTTGTTACTCAATGCGTTTGGAGCGGGCTGTCAGGGTAGCGAAAAAAGGTGGATTTGATTTCTTTAGCACCACACTGCTGGTCAGCCCTTATCAGAAACATGATTTGATCCGGGAAATTGGTGAAGCAATCGGGGAAAAATACGGCGTTTTATTTAAATATGTTGATTTCAGGCCGGGTTACCGGGAGGCCACCATTCAATCCAGGGCCTTGGGGATGTACCGGCAACAGTATTGCGGCTGCATTTATAGTGAAAAGGACCGCTACTATCGCGATCAGACCAAGCGTAAAAATCAGAATAAAGCTATTTAATTACTATGCAAAGTGTATTTTCTCGGTATTGCTTTAACTGGTGTTCTATTGGGTAAAATGTAAGGTGAAATAACTGATGTCGTTAGTTAGAATTGTATATTCTGCGAGGTTTTCTGTAAGAGGTGAAGCAAAATATGTTTGAAGCCCTGGGTAAGACAATTTTGATCTTTGGCCTAGTGATGGTAGTAATTGGTGTTTTAATGATCACTGGAGGTAAACTATTCGGTCTCGGTCGCTTGCCCGGGGATATTTTGATCCAAAAGGAAAACTTTAGCTTTTACTTTCCCGTTGCTACCAGTATTATATTGAGTATCCTGATCACAATTATTATAAATATTCTTGCCCGCAGGTAAGCTGGAAATTTATAATTTTCGAAGGAATCTTTGTTTTTATAGAAATTTTGAAAAAGATTTGATTGTGTTTTTAGTATATAATCTAATGTGAAGGTGTTTAAATTATGGGAAATTATTTAGTAATACTCTTATTTGTCACTATGATCTTCTTCCCGGTATTTGTTGCAGACGCTGCAGTTGAAGCCGGGACTGTCCGGGTGTTGCTGGCTAGACAATCCACGCCAGTAAATTTTAAAGTAAGCGCCGATTATCAACTGGTTAATCAAACAACAGGTAAATTTGTGACCAAGATACAAAAAAATGAAAACTGGCAGGTGCGTCTGGAGAATGATCAAATCCAGTTCCAGGGTCCTCACGATAGTTACGGCCCTTTCACCGGGCCGGTAGCAGTTGTTCAGGGGTATGATTTTCGGGTAAAGGTCATGGCGGGAAATAAAAAAGCTGTGGAAAGAACCGGCGCCGACGGTCTTACAGCCATCGGCGCCGGTGGTAAGATAGCGCCACTGGCTGAAAGTTCTGTTCTGTCGGCAAGATCTATAGATGGTATCAAGCAATTAGGAGCAAGCCCGGGTTTGAGCCTGGTTTCCTTGCAGACCGGCTCAGAAGACAGGCGCTACCGCGGCAACATGGAATTCTGTATTGAAAAAGAAAGCCTGGCGGTGATCAATGAGCTGAATATTGAAGACTACCTGCGTGGTGTAGTGCCTGCGGAGATGCTGTCATTCTGGCCGGCGGAAGCATTGAAAGCGCAGGCGGTGTTGGCGCGAAATTATGCATTGCAGAAATTTGAAATTACCCGCGGCAGTAGTTATCACGTGACTAATGATCAGCAAAGTCAGGTTTACCGGGGCTATGATAGTGAGACCGAAGCTACGGACCGGGCGGTTGCCGAAACCAGAGGATTGGTTTTGGTTAACCGGGGTGAAATAATCTCCGGTTTATTCCATTCGAGCAGCGGTGGGTTTATTGAAAATAGCGAGGATGTCTGGTTAAATGCCCTGCCGTACCTTGAAAAAAAGGAAGATCCTTTTGATAAAAATGATCGGCACTATAACTGGCAGGTCAGCTATACAAATGAACAATTAACCAACATGTTTAAAACGGAGCAAGAGCCTTTTGTTCAAATTACAGATATAGAAGTTGCAGAACGCACCGCTGCCGGCGCGAGGGCGAAAAAACTTGTTATCAGGGGCATTGGACCTGACGGAATGCCGATCAGTCGCGAGGTTAAAAATGCGGAGAATGTTAGAGCTGTCCTGGGCTTAAAAAGTGCCTTGTTTAAGATGAAAAAGATTTATAATAAAAAAGACGACATTGACGACATTACTGAAGTGAAAGATGAGCGCAGTGAACCAAAAGTTGACCTTAACCTGGATGTGGCTGACCGTAATGGAGTGGGAAATGACCTGGCCGGAATAGAAATTAGCGGCAGCGGGTATGGCCACGGGGTGGGGCTCTCGCAGTGGGGGGCCTATGGCATGGCCAAACAAGGTTATAACTACCAGGATATTTTGAAATACTACTATAAAGATGTTAGTTTGGTGAGCGATTACGGGCGGTAATGAACGCCTTTTGCAAAGGAACAGCCAATAATTAGGAGTTGAGCTGCACCGGATGAACCTTTCTGATTTTGACTATTACCTTCCCCATGAGTTGATCGCTCAGGAGCCGGTTAGCCGCAGGGATATATCCAGACTGTTGGTTCTTCCAAAGTGCGGGGCAAAGATCGAGCACCGCCATTTTAAAGATCTGGTTGATTACCTCAGACCTGATGATATCCTGGTGATTAACGAAACCAGGGTTATTCCAGCCCGCCTTTTTGGTGTTAAAGAGGCTACCGGGGCCGCTATTGAAGTGCTGATTTTAAAGCGTTTGGGCCACAACCGCTGGGAGGCGTTGGTGCGTCCGGGGAAAAAAGCAACAATAGGCACAAAATTAATTTTCGGTGAAGGCCTGCTGGAAGGCCTGATTTTGAGCAACACCTCTTTTGGCGGCCGGGTGATCGAGTTTAGTTACCAGGGTGCTTTCGAAGAAATATTGGGCCAAATCGGCGTAATGCCGCTTCCGCCGTATATTAAAAAGCCACTTTTTGACCAACAACGCTACCAAACTATTTATGCCCGGCAGGCTGGGTCGGCAGCGGCGCCAACTGCGGGACTGCATTTTTCGGAGGAACTGTTGGAGCAGATTGTCAATATGGGGGTCACCTTGGTCCCCGTGTTATTGCATGTTGGATTGGGCACCTTTCGCCCGGTACAGGTTGAGGATATC
>JAQVOX010000144.1 GCA_028702435.1 Desulfotomaculaceae bacterium
AATACCTATTTGGCACACAGTGCTCGAAGCCTGTAGCAACGAAGGCCATGATCGGGAACCAGATCCCAAAGAACTTGCCAATGAAATCTTTAGCTGTGATCCCCAGCATGACCGCAGCATTAACCAGGAAGTTACACCCAATACCAGCGAGAAAAACTGACCACATGCCCATATTGCCTGCCGACTTGTAGGCAAGCACCTTTCCTACCGCAATAGTTACTGCAGTCATACCAAAAGCATTAGGCTCTGCCGCAGTAAGGTTGCCCTGGGTAAAAGGTCCCATAACCATTATGTAGGCATAGGCCAGTGAACCAATTAAGTTGCCGACATATACCCAAAGCCAGTTATTCAGCACCTTACCCCAGCCTACTTTACCCTGTAAAACTGCCAACGGCCCCAGCATGGCGTCCCCCGTAAATAGTTCCATGCCAGTGAGCACAATGGCAATGAGGCCTACCGGGAAGACAGCGCCGGAAATAAGCTTTCCCAATCCTACCCCCAAATGGGCTGCTACCGCTGTACTACAAACCGTTGCCAGGGCGGCGCCGACGGCAATGTAAGCTCCTGCCATAAAGCCACGTATTAAGAGCTGACTAATTGGCAAGTTAGACTTGTACCTGCCCGCGTTACCCGCCAAGCAAACGGTAACTGCTGGTGGATTTACCATAGGATAAAATTAACCTCCTTTAAACTTCCGTATTTTGCTACTTTTCATATTACAAAAGCCGGCGGGGACAATTCTCATAACTTAGCTAAGCATGTCTACCGGCTAAGTGTATAGAGGCTTGATGTCCAAGTTATCAAACTCACATACATTGGCCGCGCACTTGTGCTCTTTAATATGTGCCTCATACTCGTCCCTGAAATACCGGATAGTGCTCAAAATAGGGTTGGGCGAGGTTTGGCCGAGGCCGCAGAGCGCGGTCGACTTAATCATGGCCCCCAGTTCCTCAAGAATTTCGATGTCACCTTCTTTTCCTTTACCGGTTGTAATACGTTCCAAGATTTCGAGCATCCGCTTGGTGCCGATCCGACAGGGGCTACATTTGCCACAAGACTCATCCACGATAAAATCTATAAAAAACTTGGCAATGTCCACCATACAGGTGTCTTCATCCATGACAATCATCCCGCCTGAACCCATGATGGCGCCCAGTGCTCCAAGGGAGTCATAGTCAACCGGGGTATCCAGATAAGCAGCTGGAATACAACCGCCGGACGGGCCACCGGTTTGGACAGCCTTGAATTTCTTCTTGCGGGGAATGCCACCGCCGATATCAAAAATGATTTCCCTTAACGTGGTGCCCATCGGAACTTCGACAATTCCGGTATTATTAATCCTGCCGGCCAGGGCAAACACCTTAGTTCCTTTGCATTTCTCGGTACCGATACTGGTATACCAGTCAACGCCCTTGAGGATGATTTCCGGGATATTGGCCCAGGTCTCAACGTTATTTAAAACGGTTGGTTTGCCCCAAACGCCGGCATTGGCCGGGAAGGGTGGCCTAGGTCTAGGCTCGCCACGATTACCTTCAATGGAGGTCAAAAGAGCCGTTTCTTCGCCGCACACAAAAGCACCGGCTCCGATCCGGATCTCGATGTCAAAATTAAATCCCGTTCCAAGGATATCCTGGCCCAGCAGGCCGTTTTCATGAGCCTTGGCAATGGCAATTTCCATTCTTTCAATGGCCAGCGGGTATTCCGCCCGCACATATACATAACCCTGCTCCGCCCCAACGGCGCGACCACATATAGCCATACCCTCGATGACGCTGTGGGGGTCGCCTTCCAGAACCGACCTATCCATAAATGCACCCGGGTCTCCCTCGTCACCGTTACATACCACGTATTTGGGGGAACCTGTGGCCTCAGCGGTAAAACCCCACTTCATACCGCTGGGGAAACCTGCGCCGCCACGACCGCGGAGCCCGGATTTTTTCACTTCTTCGATAATTCCCGCAGGAGTCATCTGGGTAAGCGCCTTGCCCAGGGCAGCATAGCCATTATAGGCAATATAATCTTCGATAGATGTCGGATCTATAAAAAAGTTGTTACGCAGAACAATTTTCCTCTGTTTGGCAAACAGGTCGATATCTGTAACTTTCGGGGTTGGTTCCTTAGCGCCCGGAGCCCTGTACAGCAGGCGTTGGACCAGGTTCCCCTTCAAGATATGCTCTTCCACGATGGCGTCAGCATCTTTTGGCTTCAACCTGCGGTAAAAAGTAGCGTCAGGATAGACAATGGCAACGGGACCCATATCGCACGTGCCCATGCAACCGGTCAGGATAATCTGGACCTGGTCCGCAATCCCGTTTTTGGCCAGTGATGCTTTCATAGCATCCACTACATCGGTACATTTTGAAGAAATACAGCCTGCGCCACCACACATCATAATGTGAGCCTTCTCAGTAGCCGACGGTACTCCATCACGTATTTTAAGGGCTTCCCGCCTGCTTGCTTTTATCTGCGCTAGTTCTTCCAAAGACTTCACTTAAATCACACCTCCGTTTATCCTCAGCCATTCTTTTACTTGTCTTATGCGTACTGCTCCAGTATTCCAGGGATTTGCTCAGGCTCTAAGCGCCCGTATACGTCTTTTCCGTCCACAATCATAGCCGGGGCCAGACCACACGCTCCAATGCAACGCACAACTTCAAGGTTGAACCGGCTATCAGGAGTGGTTTGTCCGGTTTTAATACCAAGCACATGTCTAAGTGTTTTAAGAATCGTTTTGGAGCCCTTGACGTAACAGGCTGTTCCCGAACAAATAGCAACTTTATGCCGGCCCTTGGGAATCAGTGAGAAGTAAGAATAAAAAGTAACTACACCGTACACTTCCGGTAGTGAAACACCCAACCCTTTGGCAACCCTAGTCTGGACCCACGCCGGCAAATACCCGATCAGGTTTTGCGCTTTGGTCAAAACTTGAATAAGTCCACTAGGTTTACCTCTGTATTCATCAATAATTGACTCTAGTTGTTGTTTAATCAGTTCATTATCGCTGCTTGCATCCACTACTCCGTTCCCCCCTGGCTTGATTTGACCCAAGTCATCCTTTTCCCCTTCGTGCTGGGCAATCACTTTTTCTAGTTCTGTATTTTGATCGCACCGACACTTTTCCACCGTCGCTTCCATTTTTTACCCTCCTCATCAGTTTTGAAACTTAGCTTCTTAATTGATGGCTACAAAAAATGTTTACTGGTTGTGTCCATATAGTTCTTGCAATTAGGACATTACTTATAACCAGTGATTAATCAATTAATAACATTATATCTTATTTTGTTCAATGTTTCACAATTAAGAACACGAGAATTTACTGTCAACTCCATAGTTTTCCACACTACTATAGTTCTTGTTGTGTTGCTAACATCCCCAATCACAAATGATACATATTTAATTTTTTGTTGTCAAGTCTTTATAAAAAACTATATAATATGAAAACTGCTTACTCATTACACACACTCTTATCAACCGGTGGATTCTGCTCAGTTAGTGGGATACCTGTGATGATGTCGCCGTTTATTCATCACAGTATAATTTTTTAACACCCTCACGGCAACATGTTTTAATCCAGATTAAAACCCTAACATCATTAAAAGGAGTGTCTTTAAACTTATTTATTAGCACACTTGTATCAAAAGTAAACTCCCGCCCGTCTACCATGTGCATGTAAAACAAATTTAAGTCAGGTTTAGCGGCTATTACTGCCATTATGGTGGCAGTTATATCCCCCAAAGGCATCCGGTCAATATGGGAGTGTTGGAAGGTAGCCTTAACCTTCGTTCCAACCCCTATCTCGGACTCAATTTCCAGATCGCCCGCACAACTTTGCGCCGCCTGCTGAAGCAGGGGGATGCCCAAACCAACTTTTCTTAAGCGGCGACTGGTCATAAAAGGATCGCAAAGTTGTTTAATTATTTCCTCACTTATCCCCCAGCCATCATCGATGACTTCAAGGCTTAAAATATCCGAAACAGTATCCTCAATCACGGTCAGCTTGATCGCGGACGCACCGGCAGCCAGCGAGTTTTCAATGAGATCTAAAATATGATGGGATAACTCAAGCATGATAACCCCCTTTATCTAAAATAGTTAAGGCATCTACATATTTTACCATTAATTGTCTATTAATTTTTTTGGTTCATCTTATTTTTTCGGTTGTTTAATATTATCATTCTTTGTTAACGCCACTTTTAATAATTCTCCTAAAT
>JAQVOX010000001.1 GCA_028702435.1 Desulfotomaculaceae bacterium
AGTTTGGTTTTCTCTTTAGTGCTAGCAGTTCTGCTTGCTTATTTGATCAACCCTCTGGTCAGCGCCATCGAAGCAAGGGGTACGCCAAGATATGGGGCGATCTTGCTGGTTTATCTAGCTTTGTTCTTTTTTTTTGCCGGTATTTTTTTGTATGGTGTGCCCCGGATCATTGGGCAGCTAAACAGCCTGGCTGAAACAATACCCCGGTATTCCTTGCAGGCCCAGGAGATTGCTCAATCAATTCAGACACATTATATTGATCTCGGTATTCCGGATGGAATGAGGCAAGTTATCGATGAGCGTATCTACTGGATGGAAGAGATCGTTTTACAACAACTTAATAAAACAATTGCGGCCTTAATCGGCGCCGCCGGGAGTATATTAAAAATTTTACTTGCGCCGGTACTGGCCTTTTATTTTTTAAAAGATATACATTTAATAAAAAAGAAAAGTATATCAGTCCTACCGCAAGAATGGCGGGAAGATATTAGCAATCTCCTTCATGAAATAGACAAGGTTTTAGGTAGTTTTATTAGGGGTTATTTTTTAGTGGCAGCGATTGTGGGAGCACTGACAGCTGTTAGCATGGCCCTGCTAGGTATGGAGTTTGCGCTGATGCTTGGTCTTATCGCCGGTATAACTGAAATAATTCCTTATTTCGGCCCGGTAATTGGGGCCGTGCCGGCTATTATACTGGCATTTTTGCACTCAGAGTGGCTTGCGCTAAAGGTAGCGCTTACTTTTTTAATTATTCATCAGCTGGAGGGAAATGTTATTTCCCCTAAAATACTGGGGGATAAAGTGGGGTTGCACCCACTGCTGGTAATATTCAGCCTTTTTGCCGGGGGCGAACTTTACGGTCTGACGGGGATGCTGCTGAGTGTGCCTGTAGCGGCCGTAATAGGGGTGATCCTAATATATGTTTATAACCGGGTGATGATATCATAATCCTATTATTTGTGTCTTTTCTTGACACTTCATAGCAGCATTCTGTATAATTAAAGCGAAAATATGGGTTTTTTTAGATCGATATTGATAGTGATAAATGGGAGGCTATTTAATTTGATGACTGGTCATGAGATTAGAGAGATTTTCTTAAAATTTTTTGAAAATAAAGGGCATACGATCTTACCCAGCGCCTCTCTCATACCTCTAAATGATCCGAGCATCCTTTGGACGGCTGCTGGAATGGTGCCTTTTAAGCCGTATTTTACCGGATCTTCCAAACCGGAGTTTTCCAGAGTGACAACCTGCCAGAAATGTATTCGCACTCCGGATATTGAATCAGTAGGTCGGACTGCTCGTCATCATACATTTTTTGAAATGTTGGGCAACTTTTCTTTTGGGGACTATTTTAAAGAGAGCGCTATACCTTGGGCTTGGGAATTTGTGACTGAACAATTGCGCTTGCCGCCCGAACGGCTATGGATCACCGTTTATCAGGATGACGATGAAGCATTTGATATCTGGCACCGGGTAGTTGGTGTGCCGGCCGACCGTATTGTGAGAATGGGTAAAGACACTAACTTTTGGGAAATTGGCGTTGGACCCTGCGGTCCATGTTCGGAGATCCATGTTGATCTTGGCGCTGAGCGTGGTTGCGGTGTACCGGGTTGTGCCGTAGGCTGCGAGTGCGACCGGTACTTGGAAATTTGGAATTTGGTTTTTATCCAGTACTTTAGAGATGAGGAAGGTAATTATTCACCTCTGGCTAATAAGGGTATTGATACCGGGATGGGCCTGGAACGAGTAGCCTCGGTGCTCCAGAATGTACCGACGAATTTCGAAACCGATTTGCTCCGTGAAATCGTGGATTTCACCGCTGAGCTAATTGGTCTAAAATATGGTATTGAGAGCAAGGTTGATCTGGCTCTGAAGGTAATTGCGGACCATTGCCGGGCGATAACTTTTGCTGTTACCGACGGCGCCCTACCTTCAAATGAAGGTAGGGGATATGTAATCCGGCGCCTTCTGCGGCGGGCTGTCCGTTTAGGTAGGCTAATGGGAATGCAGGGACTTTTTATGAGTCAGGTGGCAGGCACTGTCATTAGCCAAATGGGCAAGGCTTACCCGGAGTTGGTGGAGCGGCAAGATCACGTTTTAAAGGTTATTCTGGCTGAGGAAGAGCGTTTCGGAGAAACCCTGGCCCAGGGTACGGAAATGTTAAACCAGATTATCGCCGGTCTAAAAGCGTCAGGTGGTTCAGTTATTCCGGGAGTAAGTGCATTTAAGCTTTACGATACCTACGGCTTCCCCTTGGAATTGACCCGGGAAATAGCTGCCGAGCAGGGACTAACGGTGGACTCGGAGGGATTTGGGGATGCTATGGAAGGCCAGCGGCAACTGGCCAGGAGCGCCAGGCGGGAGACTGAATATATCTCCGAGCGGGACGCTTTCTTTAAGGACTTGCGTGAGCGGGTTGGTTCCACCACTTTTGTAGGATATAATTCATTAGAGGCTGAGTCCAGCGTCCTGGGCATATTAAAAGGTGGGGAAAGAGTAAAGTCGGCGTCAGCCGGGCAGGAGATCGAATTTGTCCTTGATGTTACTCCCTGTTATGCAGAATCCGGCGGGCAGGTTGGCGATTTTGCCCGGGTTACTGCCCCTGAACTGGATGTGGAAGTTTTTGAAGTGAGTAAACCGGTAGAAAATCTTTTTATCCACCGTGGTAAAGTAATCAATGGGGTGATCAAAGAACAGGACCTAATTCAGGTACAGGTGGATTCTGCCAGGCGTGCCGCTATTTGCCGCAACCATTCTACCACCCACCTGATACACAAGGCTTTAAGGGAAGTGCTGGGTGGGCACGTCAATCAGGCAGGTTCACTGGTAGAGCCGGAAAGACTACGCTTTGACTTTACTCATTATGGTGCTATGTCCCAGGATGAATTAAAGCGCGTAGAAAGTATTGTCAACCGTGCGGTGCTGGCTAACCTGCCTGTGGAGGTCTTTGAGACTTCGGTTGCAGAAGCGCGCGCGCTTGGAGCGGCCGCTCTTTTTGGTGAAAAATACGGGGAACGGGTCAGGGTGGTTAAAATGGGTGACTTTAGCTTAGAGCTGTGCGGTGGTACCCATCTTCGCTCTACCGCTGAGGCGGGTTTGTTTAAGATAGTAGGAGAAAGCAGTGTTGGGGCTGGGCTGCGCCGGATCGAAGCGGTAACCGGGGAAGGAGCTTTAACCTACATCGAGGAGCGGGAGAAACAATTTGCTGAGATTGCCCGACTGCTCAAGGCGCCGCCGCATAAGACAGCGCACCGGGTGGAGGGATTGCTTCAAAATATTAAAGATCTTGAGGCCGAGAGCGAGATGCTCCAGGCCAGGCTGGCCAGATATCAGATGCAGGAATTGCTGGACCGGGTGCAAGAGATAAAAGGGGTAAAAGTGTTGGCCGGGCAGGTTGCTACCCCGGACATGGACAGCCTGCGCGGCATGGTTGACCTTTTGAGAGATAAAATTGGCACCGGTGTAATTGTATTAGGCAGCGAGTCCAATGGTAAGGTAAACTTGGTTGCTGCGGTTACCAAGAATTTGTTGGACAGAGGCCTGCACGCCGGTAAATTGATCAAGGAAGTGGCTGCCCTGGTTGGCGGTGGCGGTGGCGGCCGGCCCGAGCTAGCCCAGGCCGGCGGCAAGGATCCGTCCCGCTTGAATGAAGCATTAGGGACAGCCTATCAGGAGGCGGGAAGGCAAATTAAGGATTCATAATTTATCCTTTATGCGGTATGGTGATGATCATAGCAATTTCCTCACAATTAGGGAATTTAGGGCAGTTAACGCACTCCCGCCAAACTTTTTGGGGCAGCGTTTCCTTGTCTACTACATGGAAGCCGCATTTTTCAAAGAACTCCTGTTGGTAGGTGAGGACAAATACCCGGGGGATGGCCAGTTCACGCGCTTCATCAATAAACATATCGATCAGTTTACGGCCAATACCCTGGCCGGTGTATTCCGCAGCGACAGCCAGGGCGCGGATCTCAGCCAGGTCTTCCCAGATAATATTTAATGCTCCGACGCCTATTACCAGACCCTTGTTTTCAGCAATAATGAATTCACGTAGGCCTTCATAAAGTTTAAACCGTGGCCGAGCCAGCATTAGACCCCGGTCGGCATAATAAGTAATTAAGGAATGAATAGTCTCTACATCAGTAATTTTAGCCTTGCGATATAGCATATACACCAAGCACCTTTCCCTGGAATTAGTAAGTATTATATATTAGCCGGGCATCTCACTCAATACCTTTTTAGCAGGTGGGTATTAACAATAGAGGAAAAGAAAAACACTGGTCGAATACTTTTAGAGAACATTACAGGGAAAGGGGGGGGTTGGTGAAATGTCCTGGGATAATTCGGAAGAGACCGTGATGTTTAAGATCCAGGGCGAAGACTATAACCAAGCCCGGGATATTCTCCTAAAAGTTTACGCTGCCTTAATAGAAAAGGGTTATAATCCTATTAACCAGCTTGTCGGTTACTTTTTGTCAGGGGATCCATCCTATATTACCAGCCATGGTAATGCCCGTAGCCTGATCCGCCGCCTGGAGCGGGATGAATTGCTGGAGGAAATAGTTAAAAGCTACCTTGAGGAAAAATAGGTTTAGAACCACATTTACTGGAGAAAGATATATTAGCAAAGGAATGCCTACTCATGAGAATAATGGGCCTGGATTGGGGAGAGAAGAGGATCGGAGTTGCGGTAAGTGACCCGATGGGCTGGACTGCCCAAGGTGTAGAAGTAATAAATAGTAAAGGCTCAACTAAAGCGGATATGAACATAATCAAGGAGTTTGCTCAGAAATATAATGCCGAACTAGTAGTCATCGGATTGCCTAGAAATATGGATGGAAGTTTTGGCCCGCAAGCAGAAAAAATTAAAGCTTTGGCCAAACTATTATCTAGTAAAATTGCACTTCCTGTCGAGTTGTGGGATGAACGCTTAACGACTATAGCAGCGGAAAAACTCTTAATCCAAGCTGACATGAGCCGGGCGAAGCGCCGGCGGGTGATTGATAAAATGGCTGCTGTATTAATCCTGCAGGGATATCTGGACTACCTTAGCAGAAAAAAGGACTTACAGGATGATTAATTGGCAAATTTAGCAGGATTTGTTGACAGACAACAATTTTAAGTATAATATTGATATTAAATTTGTATTAGAGAGGTGAGTACTGTGGCTGAACAGGAAGAGGTAATAACCTTAATTGACGAAGAGGGAGCGGAACTTGACTTTACAGTCATTGATATTATAGAAGTGTCTGGTTCCGAATACGCAATCCTATTGCCTGTGGAAGAAGAAAACGATGAAGCTATTATATTAAAAATTGCCAGCGATGATCAGGGAAATGAATTACTAGTTGACATTGAAGAGGACGATGAATGGGAAAAAGTGGCGGACGCCTGGGAAGAAAGGATGGCTGAGGAGGAAAAAAATTAAATTGGGGCTGGTTGCGAGTTGTTTCCACAAGCGGCTTTTTTGTTAACCGATCCAGTTTGAAAATGTTTTTAGCACAGAGATAGTATACTATAATTTTAATATATATAATTAAGGGGTCCTTGGAAAGTACCGAAGCGATGATTTAGTAGCGTGTAAATTTAGAAGAAGAACGGTGTTGGTTGTCTTTGAAAAACAACCGTAACAAAATAATTTATTGTTTTTTAATTGTAGTCCTGATCATTACCCCGCTGGCTTTTTTAAGTTCGGGGTTTTTTAATTCCCCCTCGGAGAAAGTGTTGCCTGGTGTAAAAGTAATGGGGATTAGCCTCGCAGAGCTGACTCGGTCTGAGGGAATAAATAAACTGGCTGAATTGGAAAAGAACCTCCGTTCATCTAGAGTAATGCTCCATTATCAGAACGAGAATTGGCCGCTACTGCTAAGTGAAGTGGGACTGGATCTTGATGAGGAGTCAATCATGGATGCAGCCTTGAGCGCCGGGCGAAGTGGCTCATTGTTCCAACAGTGGCAGGATCGGAAACGCTTTAAACAAAGCGGTAGCTCTATTATACCGGTTATAGGGTTCGATGAAGAAAAACTAGAACAACGGGTTAAAGAGCTAACCAAGGGGGTTACAGTTGAGCCCATAAATGCTAATTTTAGTATTAGCGGTAACGATAACGTCACTGTAGTGCCCGCTAAGGACGGTACCGGTGTAGATCAGGAAAAACTAAAGAACGACATTGCTACAGTACTAATTGAAAATAAGAAATTAGAAGTGGAGCTTGCTTTGGTGGCCATATCACCGGCCCGCTCAACCAGTATGGTTGAATCGATGGGGGTAAATGGGCTGTTGGCCGCATATTCGACTAGATTCGATCCTAATAAAGTAAGCCGCACCTACAATATCCGTGTGGCGGCAAAGGCTTTTGATGAACAGATCATCCTTCCCGGACACGAGGTTGCCTTTAATACAGTAGTTGGGCCGCGCAGCTCGGAAGCAGGCTATAAAAATGCTCCGGTAATTGTCAATAACGAGATTGTTGATGGTCTGGGAGGCGGTGTTTGCCAGGTATCGACTACACTTTATAACTGTGTCTTATTGGCCGGCCTAGAGATTGTAGAACGTTATAACCACTCCCTGCCGGTCGGCTATATCCCCATTGGCCGTGATGCTACCGTGGTATACGATAATCTGGACTTCAAGTTTCGCAATAGCACTGATAACTGTATTTTTATCAAGTCTTTTGTTACCGGTGGAACTATTGGTTTTAAGTTTTACGGTAATACTGCCCATAAGCGGGATGTTAAGGTAAACACCTGGGTTACCCAGGAAATTGAGCCTGAAGTAGTTTACGAAAATGATCCCAACCTGCCAATGGATGAGCAGGTGGTGAAGCAAGGGGGCGCCAAAGGGTTTAGAGTATCAGCAGAGCGCATTATCAGTCGGAACGGGGTAGAAGAAAAAAGGGAGCGACTGCCTTCCAGTGAATATAGACCGGTGACAAAGGTAATTGCAGTAGGAACATTGGAGCAGGACTTACCGCAAATTTCTCCTTCTACGCTTCCACCGCCGGAAGACTGGTCTAACGTTTCTACTACGGGTAACAAACTGCCTATTGGTGAACAGGAAAGCGGGAATATTGGCAGCCAACCAGCTGGTGACAACAACGGCAGGTAGGCCGGCAGTACGGAAAGTGGCGACCTTAGCTCGGTCAGGGGCTATATTCAGGGAAAGACCGCTGAATATTTCGGGTGGAGGGGTTATGGAATCAGAAATACTTGTGGGAAGATAACTGAAGTCTCTTATAAATGATTACAATATAAGATAAAAGGTACTATTTGCTATGGACAGGTATAAAAAAAATATTAATGCAAGCAGACCGCCGGTAAAGTATCGGTACTACTTTATGGTTCCGGCTGGTTTTTTTTGTCTAGCTGTGATTATTTTACTAGGTTTACTGCTGCCTGTTGCGCCTAAGGGACAGGCTATTGAAGTGGTGGTTACAGTTCTCCCTCAGAGCCCGGCCGGGCAGGTTGGGGCGCTGCTGCAACAGAAAAAGCTAGTGCGCAGTGCCTTTGTATTCAGCCTATACGCCAGGTACAAAGGCATGGACGGGCTGATCAAAGCGGGCGAATATAGTCTCAGTAATGGACTTTCAACACCGGAGGTCCTTTCTGAACTGGTTAACGGCCGCCTGGCAGTCCAATCTTTTACCGTCCCGGAAGGTTTTACAACTGCCCAAATTGCTGACTTGCTTGTGAGTAAAGGGTTGGTTAACCGCGAACGTTTTTATTGGGCGGTGGCAAACGAAAGTTATAGCTACTCGTTTATCAAGGGGATATCCAATACCGAAAAGCGTCTTGAGGGGTATCTTTTTCCGGATACTTACCAGGTCTTCAGAGGTTGTAGCGAGAGTTCGATCATTGAGATGATGTTGCAACGTTTTGAAAAGGAAATAGATGAATTAGATTATCTAGCGCAGGTGCAAAAAGCAGGATTGACCCTGCACCAGGCGGTAACCATCGCGTCGCTATTGGAGCGGGAAGCTGTATTTGACGCGGAAAAGTCTTTCATTGCCGGGGTCATATTAAACCGCATGGCGAGGTCCATGCCACTCCAGGTGGACGCAACGGTGCAATATGCGCTGGGAACGCATCAGCCGAAGGTTTATTACAAAGACCTGCAAGTAGAGTCACCTTACAACACCTACCGAACGTGCGGTCTGCCGCCCGGGCCGATAGCCATGCCGGGCAGGGCTTCATTGCTTGCTGCAGTTAAGCCGGCAACAACCAGTTACCTTTATTACGTTGCCCGTCCTGATGGCTCTCATGCTTTTGCCAACACGCTAGATGAACATAATTCACACATAGAGAGGTATTTACAGTGAAACGACCGGAATTGCTTGCCCCTGCCGGGGACTTAGAGAAATTAAAGATTGCCGTGCTTTACGGCGCGGATGCAGTATATATCGGCGGCCGGCATTTTAGCCTGCGGGCCGGGGCAGGTAACTTCAGTGAGGCAGAAATAGCCGAAGGGTTAAGGTTTGCCCACACAAAAGGCGTTCGGGTGTACGTTGCGGTAAACATTTTTGCCCATAATCAAGACCTGGGTTTGTTGCCGGATTATCTTGATTTAATGCAAAGATTAGGGGTAGACGGGGTAATCGTATCCGATCCGGGGGTAATTAGCTTGCTCAGAAAGCGTCACCCGGACCTACCTGTACACCTGAGCACACAAGCGAATACAACCAACTGGGCGGCAGCGCGCTTCTGGGAAGAACAGGGGATATCCAGGATTATTCTGTCCCGCGAGCTTTCTTTAGCTGAAATAAAAGAGATCCGCCCGCGGGTAGGAGTTGAGTTGGAAATGTTTGTACATGGCGCCATGTGTATAGCTTATTCCGGCCGCTGTCTTTTAAGCAGCTACTTGACCGGAAGAGGCGCAAATAAGGGCGACTGCGCCCAGTCCTGCCGCTGGAAATACGCTCTCGTTGAGGAGAATAGGCCGGGAGAGTATCTTCCTTTTGCAGAAGATGAAAGAGGATCTTATATCTTGAGCTCACGGGATCTTTGTCTGATTGAGCAACTTCCGGAACTTATTGGGGCAGGGGTCAATAGTTTTAAAATTGAAGGCAGGATGAAGAGCATTCATTACGTGGCCGGGGTGGTAAAAGCTTACCGGGAGGCGCTAGACGCTTATTGGGCCGGCGGAGCACTAAGCTTTGACCCGGTATGGCTGGAGGAGATTGGTAAAGTAAGCCACCGGGAATATACTACCGGTTTTCTTTTCGGCAGACCTGGTGCAGCGGGCCAGCACTGCCATAGCAAAATATACCGGCGCCGCTACTCTTTTATCGGGTTGGTCCGGGGCTACGATGCGCAGACCGGTTTGGCCACCATTGAACAACGCAACCGCTTTGCCGTTGGCGACGAGGTAGAGATACTTATGCCAACGGGCCGGCCGGTACAGCACCGGATCAAGGCTATTTATGATGAAGAAGGCAATGTTCTGGAAATTGCTCCACACCCGCAGCAAATCGTAAAAATACCTGTTGATCGTGAGTTAGCGGTTTATTCAATGCTGAGAAAGCCGCTAGAGTAACCCCTGTGCAAAAACCGATGATTAATCAGTGGTTCCAGAATTACTCTGATAATATTTGCAATTGTTGCAAAGGTCTGCCTGATCTTGAATCACGATGCAATATGATTCATCTTCCTTCCAGCAAGGTTTGGACTTGTTTACTGCCTCACCTTTATTTCTAATTTTGCTATCCTGGCAACTTATGGTTTTCCAGCAAGAGTACATAGCAATAACTTGTTGCACCCCCGCAATATTTAATCCTTTTATATTAATTAGGTTGTGAATAAATTTTAAGCGTTTCAGGTCATTGTTAGAATATAACCTCTGCTTATTTTTTCTGGCCGGATGGATCAGGTTGTTTTTTTCCCATATGCGAAGTGTTTCAGGGTGAACTTCAAGAAATTGTGCAACTATGCCAATGTTTAACATCGGTTTATCGTCATCCCAGGCGGGCATTTAATCGCTCCCTTAGAAATAAAATTTATAAGTTTATTATATACTTACTAATATTATTTGTAAATAACCCGAATAACTATTGAAACCGTTTGTAAGGTTTTTAATAGTAAAAGACTAGGGTAATGTTTCAATATACCATTACAACAATATTGGTTCTCCTTTTTATAAATAATTTATAAAATTAAGCTATGTTTATTGAAAATTATTAATGAATAAAGATAATATAAAATTTAGATAATAATTATAGACACTATTTTAGTTGGATTGCCGGTAGCAAGTGGAATTAGTGGTTTATTACTAACCGGGAAATCCCGGCTTGTTTATTTTTAGCTTTAGGAGAGGATAAAAGTTGAAAAAAGATTCAGGAGTAATGGTAATAACACTGACAATAATATTCTTTCTTTCTGCTTTCTGTTATGTGCCTGTATTAAAGGAGAATTCAATTTCTGCCCTGTCAACCGCCGGGTTTTTTCAGAAACAACCAAAGGAAGCACCTGAATACCTGCCGGGTAGTTTTGCCACAATTATTGACGAACAGGAAAATGTACTGTCAATGATGTCTAGAGCTGTGTATATAGGTGATGAAATTTACACTTCTGAAGGGGAGATTTACCGGTTGGACAAGGTGCAGGGCGACCGGGCTGTAGCAAAATTTTTAGGTATCGATGCGCAAATAGTAGCCTATAATGAGTTTTACGCCGCTCAGGAAATACCGGTAATTAGCAATAAAACCGAAAAAAACCCGGCGCCACCGGCCAACTTTGCTATTTACCATACTCACAGCGCCGAGTCATACATACCTTCCGACGGCACCGCGTCCATCAACTTCAAAGGTGGTATCTACAAGGTAGGAATGGTCATGGCCGAAAGTTTAAGAAAAGCTGGGATGGAGGTAAATTACGACCAGGCCCCGCACGACCCGCACGATAATAACGCTTATGTTCGTTCGCGGCGGACGGCCGCAAAACTGTTGAGTACCAACCCGGTGGCGATGTTTGACGTACATCGTGACGGCGTACCCGATCCAAATTTTTATAGAGATAAAGTCAGCGGTAACGTTGTAGCCAGGATCCGCCTGGTAGTGGGCCGGGAAAACCCGCGCATGTCGGCTAACCTGGATTTTGCCAAACAGATGCTGACTGCTGTAAATGATGTCCATCCTAAAGTGGTCAAAGAAATTTTTGTGGGAAAAGGTGACTATAACCAGGACCTATTGCCCACCGCCCTGCTCATCGAAGCAGGCACTTATACCAATACCAGGGAGGAAGCTGAGCGGGGTGTTAACCTGTTTGCCGGGGCGCTACCCACAGCTCTGGGAATAAGTTCTGCTTCTCCGGCTCCGAAAGGACCGGAAGCTCCAGGTAAATCTACGGAGGCAGTAAGAGGATCGTGGAAGGCGCTGGGATGGCTTCTGGGACTGACTATTTTTGTCGGCCTAGCCTTTCTTTTTGTTAATGACGGAAAACTAACCACTGCCGGAACAAGGTTTCTAGATTTGATTAAAGAGGTTATGCCCTTTTTGCCGCGCCGGGCGGCACGTAAGCCGGGGATTAATAACGGAGATAAAAAGAATAACGAGTAACGATAAATGAGGGTAAATAAGGTAGTTACTGGTGAATTGTCTGAAAAGGTAAAGGACAGGCTGTGCCTGCCCTTTTTTTATGTTAAAAAATACTAATGATCAATTAGTATTCCAGTAATTAATAAATATATATTTGATGTATTTGAAGTGTTACTTAATATAATAGTTATAAATATTCTTTGAGATTATTTAGGTTTAAGTGGTTAAAATTTATTAAATTAGTTACTATAATATTATTGACATTTAGAATTTATATTGTATATAATGTTTATGAAACATAGACCATAACTATTTTGGTATTCACTAAAAGGTAAAAACTGTTTGGTGATTTTACAGACCAGTGATTAAAAAGACAAGTTTGAATGAAAGAGGTGTATATAATTGAAAATAGCAATTTCTGCCCAGGGACAAAACCTTGAAAGTCGTGTAGATCAACGGTTTGGCCGGTGCAGCTGGTTTATCGTTGCTGACCCGGAAACGGGTGATTACCAGGCAGTGAGTAATGATCAAAACCTTAACGCTGCTCAGGGCGCCGGCATTCAATCCGCAGAAATAGTTAGCCGTCAGGGAGTAGAGGCTGTGATTACCGGGCACTGTGGACCAAAAGCTTTTCGGACCCTAAATGTTGCCGGCATTAAGATATTCACAGGTGCAGAGGGCACGGTAGCAGAGTCCCTGGAGAAATACAAAAGCGGTTTGCTCACAGAAGCGAAGGAAGCAGATGTAGAAGGTCACTGGAGTTAAGCTTGAGTAAATTAATTGAGAAAGAGGTGTGCGAGATGCCGAGGGGAGATGGAACAGGACCGCAGGGCCAGGGTACGGGAACAGGCAGGCGTTTGGGTCCGTGCGGGACCGGTAGCGGGCAAGGTCGTGGTGGAAGAGGTCTCGGCCGGGGGCGTTGTGGCTGGAGTGGTGGCCCGGGAGCCGGACAGGGTCAGGGCCAAGGTCGCGGCGGTCAGGGCCAAGGCCGCGGCAGGCGTTAATTTTTAAGAAACTTTGTAGAGGGAGGTAGTGGAGCATGCCAGGCTTTAACGGAACCGGACCGGCAGGTATGGGAACAATGACCGGACGCGGAAGAGGATATTGTATCAGCAATATTATCCCTGGTACCAGGTTTGCAACTGAAACTTGGAGCGGCCGTGGCGCCCGGCGCGGCTGGGGTTGGCAGCAATCCGACTTTACCACTGGAATGTTAGCTGGACTGGGCTTATACTTGGGCCATTCTTTGTTGAAAAGGCATTTTGCACCTGCGATAAGCGGGGAAGATGAGCTAAACCTGCTTAAAGAAGAAGTCGGCTATCTGGAAAATGCCCTTGCACAGGCTAAAAACCGCATTGAAGAACTGGAAAGCGAAGAAAAGAAATAGCATACCCGGTAGGGAGAATAAAATGACTACAAGATTGACTATTGCCTTGGCGAGCGGCAAGGGAGGAACCGGTAAGACTACTGTTGCTGTGAATCTAGCTAGCGCTGCCGCCGCCGCAGGATATGAAGTTTGTTATGTGGATTGTGATGTGGAAGAGCCGAATGGGCATCTCTTCTTGAACCCCCGCATCAGGCGCCGTTACCCGGCCAATGTGCCGGTTCCAGTAGTTGATTCGGAGCGGTGTACCGCCTGCGGCGCCTGCGGGGAAATTTGTCAATACAGTGCGATCGTATGTATTAATAAAAATGTCCTCACTTTTGAAAAAATGTGTCATGGCTGTGGTGGTTGCCAACTGGTTTGCCCGGTGGCTGCCATTACCGAAAAGGACCGAGAAACCGGTGTCGTAGAAGAAGGCGAAGCCGGGCAGATAGCTTTTGTTCATGGCAGGCTCAATGTAGGCGAGGCTATGAGCCCGCCGTTAATCAGGGCCGTGCGTGCGGCAGGGCAAAATAAGGCCTTAAATATTATTGATGTGCCCCCGGGGACCTCCTGCCCGGTAATTGCAGCCATTAGAGGAGTAGACTTAGTTATTTTAGTAACCGAACCGACCCCCTTTGGGCTGAATGACCTGGACCTGGCCTTAGATATGGTTAAAGAGCTAGGGATCCCCCACGCCGTAGTGGTGAACAGGTCCGAACCGAGTAACAATCTAGCCCGTAATTTCTGCAAGGAAAGGGAAGTCAAATTACTGGCGGAGATTGCGGATGACCGCAGGGTAGCTGAAGCTTACTCCAGGGGCGAGTTGGCATTTTGGTCTGCCCCGGGTTATCAGGCAGTTTTTGATGACCTCCTGAGCTCTATTGTGAAAGAGGCGAGAAAGTGAAAGAGATAATTGTAATCAGCGGTAAAGGGGGTACCGGTAAGACAAGCGTGGCCGCTTCTTTAGTTGCCCTGGCTAAAAGGTCGGTGGTGGCGGACTGCGATGTGGATGCAGCCGACCTGCACTTGGTGCTTGATCCTCAGATTGAAAAAGTTGAGGATTTTTCCGGTGGCAAGGGCGCCACAATTATACCCGACAAGTGCAGCGATTGTGGAAAGTGTTATGAACTCTGCCGTTTTGAGGCCATAATCAAAGATGATGGTAAGAAGCCGGCTTATGCCATCGACCCTATAGCCTGTGAAGGGTGTGGAGTCTGCAGCTACTTTTGCCCGGAGAAAGCAATTGCATTCGAGCCTGTTGTTAACGGCCGGTGGTTTATTTCCGCTACCCGCTACGGCCCGATGGTCCATGCCAGGCTTGGCATTGCGGCAGAAAATTCCGGCAAGCTGGTTTCCCTGGTACGCAGCCAGGCAAAAGCGCTTGCTGAAAAAGACGATTTGCCTTTTATTATTGTTGATGGTCCGCCGGGTATTGGTTGTCCGGTTATTGCGTCGATCACCGGCGCCGATGCGGTACTGATTATTACTGAACCCACTGTTTCTGGTGAACACGACCTGGAGCGGGTGGCTGAGCTGGCCGGACACTTTAAAATACCGACTTTTGTCTGTATCAATAAGTTTGATCTTAACCTGGAAAAAAGTAAAAATATCGAAGAAAAATCCATGGCCAGCGGTATCACCGTTATTGGTAGGATCCATTATGACCGGGCCGTAACCCAAGCCCAGGTAAAAAAGCTTCCGGTAGTAGAGTTTACCGGTTCTACTGTGGCAAAAGATATCATAGCTATTTGGGACAACCTCATAAAAGAACTAAACTAAATTAAAAAGGAGATTACTATGAAAATCGTTTTACCTATAGCAGGGAACCAATTATGTATGCATTTTGGCCATTGTGAAATGTTTCAAATTTTTAATGTCGATCCGGTAACTAAAGAAATTACTAGCACGGAAACATTTACTCCCCCGCCGCATGAGCCTGGCCTGTATCCCAGACTGCTGGGCGAAAAGGGGGCAAACATCATCATCGCCGGTGGTATGGGCCCGCGGGCGCAGGAATTGTTCAACCGTAATAATATAGAAGTCGTAGTTGGCGCTAGTTCTGCTACCGGTAGCCCTGAAGATGTAGTCAGGGAGTATTTAGAAGGCTCTTTGCAAACCGGCGACAATGCCTGCAGCCACTAATGATCTAGGTTGAAGTTAAGGAGCATGACAGTACTTTTTTATTAAATTCCATACCGGAAAGGTCGGTTCAATAAAATATTGTTTTAATATGTGTATTGGCTAAAGTAAGGGCTAGGTTGGCATAGTTATAAGTAATCGCCGGCAAACATCCTGGCAAAATATTTTAGCCAAATTTTTTTGAGGGGCGCCGGTTGGGTGTCGGGTGCATTTAGGGAGGTATTTTTAGAATGAGAAAGGTTTGTTTTGATCATAGTGCTATGCTACTATACCTGTACCCCCCTGTGGCCATTTCTGTATAAGTAACTTATAAATAAATATTTAAGATGTTTAGATATTATTGTTGATTATTTATGCAGATGGGAATTATAATATTTATGAGCAATGACCGCAATCTAGTGGTGTTTAAGCTATATTCTACCCGAATGCGTGCTTTAGGAGTAAATGAAAAGTATGTACTGAAAGATTTATTGTTGTTAGTATACGACCAGATAGGTGATATTTATGGTTTTCATAATAATAGCTAACAGGAGATAAATTTAATGCAAATCTACGATAATGAAAAACTTATAGAGCATTTTATGAATCCATGTAATGTGGGGAGAATTGACAATGCTGATGGAATTGGAATGGCAGGCGATCCTTCCTGCAGCGACTACGTAAAGATATACATAAAAGTCGGTGATGGTCAATTAATGGATATAAAATATGAAGTACATGGTTGCCCGGCAGCTATTGCTACTTCCAGCGTTTTTAGCGAACTGGTTAAAGGAAAGGCAATATACGATGCCCTGGAAATAAATGACCAGGATGTTGTTGAAGCTTTGAACGGTTTACCGGAGCAAAAATTACATTGTTCTTGTATGGCCGTGGAAGCTTTCGATAAAGCTATTATCGACTGGGTCATACGGACCCTGCCGGAATATAAGGAAGAGATCGAGTCTATGATGGAGCATCTATCCCAAAAATAGATTGGGTTTTTAAAATCATATATTTTTCTAATGAAAGCATGACAGATTTTAAATAATAACATACAGGAGGATATCTAATTTATGTCAGATTGTGCTTATGAAAACGAAAGTAATAATGGACAAGCTAATGAAACGAAAACGGGCATTGAAAAATTAGCCCAAAATAATTTTAGCAGTATTAAAAATGTAATAGCTGTAGCTAGTGGTAAAGGTGGTGTAGGGAAATCTTCAGTGACATCACTTCTTGCCTGTGAATTTAAGAGGAAAGGCCAAATTGTCGGCGTGCTGGACGCAGACATTACCGGTCCCAGCCTGCCCAAAATGTTTGGCCTTAAGAGTGGGGTAAGAAGCAATGGCTCTGCGTTATTCCCTTCAATCAGCGATAATGGGATCAGAGTTATGTCACTAAACTTATTGACAGGCAAAGAAGATGACCCGGTTATCTGGCGTGGGCCGATAATCGCCGGTACCGTTAAACAGTTTTGGACTGATGTCGCCTGGGGGGACCTTGATTACCTTTTTGTAGATTTACCCCCAGGAACTGGTGACGTGCCTTTAACTGTAATGCAGTCCCTGCCTCTTAACGGGCTGGTAGTTGTATCATCACCGCAAGATCTGGCCGTGATGATTGTAAGTAAGGCCATCAAAATGGCCCAAATGATGAATATTCCTATACTTGGACTGGTTGAAAATATGAGTAGTTTTATTTGCCCCCATTGCGGAGAAGAATTTTCGTTGTTTGGCCATGCCCAGGGCAAAGAAATAGCTGAGAAATTCCAAATTCCGTTTATCGGTAGTTTACCAATTGACCCTCACCTTTCAGAACTCTGTGACCAGGGTAAGATTGAGGAGTATCAAAGTAATCTTTTCCATGATTTTATACCTGAAAAGTCAATTCAATAGAAAAGATTACTGAAAATTTGTTGCTAAATTTTCAAAAAAAGGAGGTAATATGTCATTATATCGATTCTCCGGTAGAACACCGGTAATAGGCGCCGGAAGTTATGTGAGTGAGCTGGCCATGGTCATTGGAGATGTTAAGATTGGTGAAAACTGCTATGTAGGCCACGGCACTATTCTCAGAGGAGATTACGGAACGATCGAAATTGGTCCGGGCACTGCTGTAGAGGAGGGTACAGTTATTCATGCCCCCCCTGGCGGTACCTGCCGGATTGGGAAAAGTGTCACCTTGGGGCACGGCTGTATAGTTCATGGGGATGATATTGGAGACTATGCATTAATTGGATTAGGTTCTGTTGTAAGTCTCAATGCCATAGTCGGTTCTTGGGCTATTGTGGCCGAAGGCTGTGTGGTAAAGAATAAACAGGTTATTCCCGAAAAAGTTGTTGTAGCAGGTAGCCCGGCCCGTATTGTTAGAAATACTGAACCTAGAGACGTAGAATTTTGGACATGGGTTAAGCAGCTTTATGTTAATTTAGCCCATCAATATTTACGGGAGGGTATGGAAAAAATAGGTTAGTTTTCAATCATGGTTACGGTGAACATGAGCACTTGGTCATGAGTTTTTGCATTGCGGGTAGTAAGTTGACAGCCGGGCTTCATTAATGAAGCCCGGCTATTTTTAGTTAAATAGACCAGGGTTTTTTATGTACGTATAGATGAAAACATTTCAGGCTATGCTTATATATATAGCTTTTTTTAGAAAGGCTGGAAGACGGTGGATATAAAGAGGCAAAAAAGGCTGATTACAGCTTTTTATTTTTTTGTGTTAGTGCTGGGACTTCTTGCTGTTAGACTCTGGGTAATTCAGGTTAGGGACGGGGACAATTACGCTATTATGGCTCTGGAACAGGGAAGTAGCTCGGTGGTTTTAGAAGATGTATGCAGGGGGAGAATCCTGGACAGAAACCTGATGCCTTTAACTGGTGCAAGAGTTGGTGATCGGGTAGTTTTCTTTCCTGCATTAATAGAAGATAAGGACTTAGTACTGCAGGTCCTCTCAGAAACACTTAATACTCCACAACAGGAGTTAGCTGGTTTTCTGTACGATCCCAGCTATTTGCCGTTAACGCTGTTGCCGGAGCAATCCAAGGCTGTTAAAGAATATGACTGGAAAGGAGTGACAGTATTACCTGTAAGCTTTAGGTATGGGGACCGGCCGCTGGCAGCGCAAGTAGTGGGACACCTGGGTCGAATTTCCTCGAAAGAGGAATTATCTTTATTAAGCGAGAGGAGTAACAAGCTCTACCGGTTTAGCGATTTAGTCGGCAAATCAGGTCTTGAATTTTTTTATGAGACGGAACTCAAAGGGGGAAGACCGGAACGAGCAGTGAGGATTTTTTACGACGCGGAGGGAAATCTTTTAAAGGGTTCCGTCTTTCAAGTAGAGGATGATGTCAGGGACAAAACCAGAAGGGATTTGGTGCTCACTATTGACGCCCGGATTCAGAGTATTGTTGAAGAGGTGATGGACCAAAGAGTAGCAAAGGGCGCGGTAGTAGTGATGGAGGCCGGTACGGGAGACCTTCTCGCTATGGCTGGACGTCCATCCTATCATCCCGCACAGGTGGAAGTATATTTGCAAAATGGCGGGGAGGAACGTTTTTTTGACCATTGTACCGCACTATACCCGCCTGGCTCTATTTTTAAAATAGTAGTGGCTGCGGCCGCTCTTGAGGAAGGTATAGCTAGGCTAAATAGCCGGTTCACCTGTCATGGGGAAAATGAGCAATTAATCCATTGCTGGAAGGACGCCGGGCACGGCAGTATTACTTTTGCACAAGCATTTGCCGCATCCTGCAACCCTGTTTTTGCGCGATTGGGCTTAAGCTTGGGAGACTCAAAAATAATAGAATATGCCCAAAGGTTAGGTCTTGACAACCAGGTTGTTACCGGTTACCCGGTACCGCCCGACCACCGCCAGGACCTGAATCTGATTAACGCTCCTAATAGTCTGGTAAACAGCAGCGTCGGCCAGGGACCTGTTCTAGCTACTCCGGTGCAGGTGACTGCTATGTTAAATGCGGTTGTTTCTGATGGTATCTACCGGTTACCACGCCTGGTCAAAGAGTTACGTGAAAGCAACGGGAAAGTAGCCCGGGAGTTTACTGCGGACCCCGGCCGAAAAGCAATCCAGCCTGATACCGCTAGTGAGCTGCGCCGGTTATTAGAACTGGTAATTGATGAGGGCGCCGGAAGTGAGGCCATGGCGCCACTTTTCGGTAGCGCCGGTAAAACCGGATCAGCCCAGGTGGGCGATAGTGGACAGGTAAACGCTTGGTTTACCGGCTACGCCCCCCGGGCAAATCCATGCTATATTGTGACGGTGCTGGTAGAAGGCGGGGCCAGCGGCGCCGAGTCGGCAGCCCCTGTTTTCCGAGAAATTATGGAGCAAATCTTGAGTTTAGACTAGGAGAGCAGCTTTTCCAGCTCACTCCGGTTAAAACCTATAACTACCTGATCGCCGGAAGTAATTGTTGGGACAGCCAAACGACCGGTTTTCTTAACCATGTCATCCCTAGCGCGCGCGTCATCGGCCACATTAACTTCCTTGTATAGAACACCCTTTTGTGAAAGATACTCCTTCACGTGGTTGCAATGAGGTCAAGTGGGTGTTGTATAAACAGTTACTTCATGTATCATATATTATTCCCCCTGAGAAACCCCGCCGCATTGCTGCGGGACTCTTAAAATGTTGGTAAACTATCCAAATTATTATTTTCAGAGTCATCAGGATTGCTTCTAAGATATTCTTTTCCTGTTCTTGATTTCGCTACATTTACCCCTTCTATTTTTCCTTCCTTCGCCATCATGATGGCCTCATCAATACTGTAGATATTATTGTTGAACATGACGTCGGTGATATCGCCTTCCGAGTTTCTCTTTACTCTTTCAATGTTCAATTTCTTAACCCCCTCACGTAATAGTATTACCGTAAAAAGCAATATTATCAGTTTGTTTATCAGAAATTTGCAGTGGCTATTGCTAGTATATCCGCCTGTCATAGGGATTGACGCTGGATATGTTTTGCATATACAATTATACAATTATAGATAAAGGAAAAAGCAAGCATGTAAAATATGTAAAGTAAACATACTAGTATAATCCTGGAGCTAGCATCGGTAAATAACACACAACTTGTGAGACTTTTAACATGACTGTTATTTTGGCGGTTGTGTTAGAAGTCTCATTTTATTGTATTAAAAAGGAGTAAGACTATGTGGTTAGCATTTATAGGTACAGTGGCAATGGTAGTGCTGGCTGATATGGGGGGTAAAATACAGTTGCTGGCGATGGTGTTTGCCACGCGCTTTCCCGCAAGGGCTGTCTTTGGGGTGTGCTAATTAGCAACTATACTAAAATGCTTTGGCAGTTGCTCTGGGTGTCTATTGGGGCAACCTTGTTCGACATGGAGGTAGCTAAAGCTATTGCAGCAGGTTCTTTTATTCAAATCTTTCCGTAGCGAATTCCTTGGATAGCTTGCCCAGAGCCTTCTTTTCGATACGTGACACGTATGAGCGGGATATGCCGAGGTTTTTTGCTATTTCGCGCTGAGTTTGCCGCGTCATGTTATCCAGGCCGAATCTGAGTTCAAGTACTTTTTTTTCCCGTCCTGTTAGCTTGCGTACTTTTTCCCTGAGATGTTTTCGTTCAAAGTTGCTTTCCACTATTTCTACCACTACTTCAGGGTGAGTGCCTAATATATCAACTAAAGTGATCTCATTGCCTTCTTTATCCACACCGATAGGATCATATAGTGATACCTCTGATTTCACTTTCTTTGTATACCGTAGATGCATTAAGATTTCATTTTCGATACAACGGGCTGCATAGGTCGCCAGGCGAGCCCCTTTCCCGGGATTGAAGGTGTTGATAGCTTTGATTAGACCAATGGCGCCGATAGAAATCAGGTCCTCTGAATCTTCCCCAGTGTTATCGAATTTTTTCACCACATGTGCAACCAGGCGTAAATTTCTCTCAGCAAGGACTTTGCGTGCTTCCTCGTCACCGCTAGCTAGTAGGCGAAGGTATTCTAATTCTTCTTTCTCTGATAGCGGCTGTGGAAATGAATTATTAGCAATATACGAGACGAGCAGCAAGAGGCCGTTGACTAGAGATACCACAGTCAAAGCCCAGATACCAGATAGCATCGATGTTTACCCCTTTCCTTAAAAAAATTGCTAGATAAGCTTCGGATAAGTAATAATATGAAAAAAGTAAATGTAAGGTGCAAGTCCATTGTCAAAATATAAATACTATTGGTTTATGATTGTGACAGATTGCATCACGTAAACAAGTTTTTATGGGAGGCTTGACTGAATTACTTGTTTCTAAGGTGCAGACCGGGGTAGAATGTCTATGTACGGGGAAATTTAGACAGGTTTGTTAATTTCGGAGGTAGGTTCATATGATTAATGCTACCGGGGTGATCCTGGCTGGAGGGAAAAGCTCTCGTATGGGCGCCAATAAGGCTTTGATCAATATTGGAAAAAAAGGTATGATTGAGCGTGTGGCAAGTGAGCTGGAAAAAGTATGTGCAGAAGTTTTAGTTTCCGGCGGTGATGAAAAGAACGGAAAACAGTTGGGCCTGAAGGTTGTCCCCGACATGATTCCGGGGCGGGGGCCGCTTAGTGGTATTCATGCTTCCCTTCACGTTGCGGAATATGACATTTGCTTGGTAGCGGCCTGTGATATGCCTTTTATTAGAGCTGAGCTGGCAAGCTTAATGCTTCAGGAAGTAAAAGGCTATGATGCCGCTGTGCCCAGACATGGGATTTACCTCCAGCCGCTGTTCGCCGTATACTGTAAAAGCTGTCTACCAGCCCTTGAAGGGTATTTAAATTCAGGGGGAATTGCAGTTGCTAAATCATTACCACTGCTCAGGGTAAATTATGTTAGTGAAGAAAAAGTTGGTTTATTGACTGATGTAGAGACTGTTTTTTTTAATGTTAATACGCCGGAAGATTTAACTAAGGCTAGAAAAATGGACCGAAAAACTAAAGAGAATAGTCAGATTTAAAATATCATATGTATAATCAAGAAAGGTAACATAAGTTTTGTTGAAAATTTTTTATCCTAGAATTTTTGTGTCTTCGGTAACGGATATTCAACTGGAAATGCTTAGAGGGCTAGGAATAAAAGGAGTTCTCTTTGACCTGGATAATACTATTGTTAGTAGGGACTCAAGTCAGTTCCCCCCTGAGGTTTACGACTACTTAAATAAGTTGCGTGCACAAGGTTTTAAGTTAGGGATAATTTCTAATAACGGCCGCAGGCGGGTGACCTCTATCGCCGGCCTGCTAGGGATCCCATCGGTATATAGAGCGGTCAAACCCTGGGCAGGGCCGTTTCGGCGTGCTTTGAAAATGCTGGGGACTTCTGCCCGGGAGACTGCCCTGGTTGGCGACCAGATATTTACCGATATACTGGGGGGAAATTTGGCCGGCCTGCATACGATCCTGGTTGTCCCCATGGATGGAAAGGATTTTTGGGGCTCGCGGCTAATCACCCGTCCTTTGGAAAAGCTGGTGTTGGCCAGGCTGAGCAAATACACGGAGATAATTCATGAAAAATAGGATTAGTGGCCGTACCAGAGTGTGCGGGATTTTTGGTTACCCCGTCGAACACTCTTTTTCCCCGGCCATGCACAACGCTGCCTTTTCTGCTCTCGGCCTGAATTTTGTCTATGTGCCTTTTCTGGTTGAGCCGGATAATCTTTCGGCAGCGGTTGAAGCGGTGAAGACACTAGGGCTTACCGGAGTAAACGTAACTATTCCGCATAAACAGGCGGTACTGCCGCTCTTGGATGAAACCACTGAAGCCGCTGCGGTGATTGGCGCTGTCAATACCATCGTTAATCAATCAGGGCGCCTGCTTGGTGATAATACTGATGGAAAGGGATTTCTACGTGCGCTTGAAGAAAAGACCGGGTTTACCCCTACCGGCAAAACAATACTAATTCTGGGTGCAGGCGGCGCGGCGCGGGCTGTAGCAGTTCAGTTAGCCCTGGCTGGAGTAAAGAAAGTGTTTTTGACCAATCGCTCCAGGGAACGGGCAGAACTATTGGCTGCTCTACTTGCTGACAAAACAACGGCGGTAGTTGAAGTGGTTTCCTGGCCGGGCGGCAAGAAAAACCAGCGACTGGTTGAAATGCTGCGGGGTATCGAATTGGTGGTTCAGACCACCCCAATTGGCATGTATCCTGATGAAGGTTCAGCCCTATCGTTGCCTGACGGCATATTCAGGCCAGGACAGATAGTCTGCGACCTGATCTATAATCCAGTTGAAACGCTTTTTCTAAAGAATGCCCGCCGTGCCGGCGCAACGGCAATAAATGGGCTGGGAATGTTATTATACCAGGGCGTCCTGGCCTTTGAGCTATGGACAGGTGTGGCCGCACCGGTCGGGGTGATGAGGCAAGCGCTGGCTGATAGTATTTACAGTCATGCTCCGCACAGGTGAACAACAATTAGTTCTTTTTTGAATAAACTTTTACTGGGGGAAACGAAATTGCTAAGATACCTTACTGCGGGGGAATCCCACGGGCCGGCGCTGACTGCGATCATAGAAGGTATGCCGGCAGGGGTTACTCTGACCGGGGATTATGTCAACAGGCAGTTGGCCCGCCGGCAGGGGGGATACGGCCGCGGCGCCAGGATGAAAATTGAGAGCGATGAAGTGCGCTTCCTGTCCGGAGTACGCGGTGGGTTGACCTTGGGTAGCCCGATTACGCTTCAGGTGGCTAATAAGGACTGGGACAACTGGTCAGAGGTAATGGCGCCGGAACCAGGTACGCGGCTGGACGAACGGGTTGTCACCCGGCCCAGGCCGGGACACGCCGATCTTGCGGGAGCGGTTAAGTACGGTCACCGCGATATCCGTAATGTGCTGGAACGTTCCAGTGCCAGGGAGACTGCAGCCAGGGTGGCTGTGGGCAGTGTAGCCAGGAGACTTCTTGATGAACTGGGAATTAAGGTGACCGGCCAGGTAGTGCGGATTGGAAGCGTTGAGGCCAGGGCTCTCGGTTGCTGTAAGGAGGATTTGGCTGACGCACTGGCTGGATCGCAGCTCTTGTGTAGCGATCCGGAAGCGGAGCGGCGGATGATCGATGCCATTGATCAGGCACGTGAACAAGGTGATACACTTGGAGGTATCTTCCAAATCAGGGCTTATGGTGTTCCAGCCGGACTGGGAAGCTACGTACATTGGGACCGGAGGCTAGACGGACGCCTGGCTGCGGCATTAATGAGCATTCAGGCGGTAAAGGGGGTAGAAATAGGGTTAGGGTTCAACGCGGCAGGGCAGGCTGGATCGTTAGTTCAAGATGAAATATTTTACGAGCATGGGCGTGGTTTTTTTCGCCGGTCCAACCACGCTGGTGGGGTTGAAGGCGGCGTAACTAATGGCGAGATATTAATTTTGAACGCTGCTATGAAACCGATACCAACACTTTACCGGCCGCTGCAAAGTGTAGACTTGATCACTAAAGAGCCTTTATCTGCTTCTATTGAGCGCTCCGACGTTTGTGCCGTCCCTGCAGCCTGTGTGATCGGTGAGGCTGTGGTAGCCTGGGAACTGGCCCGGGCTTGCCTGGAAAAGTGCGGGGGGGATACTTTGGCTGAATTAAAGGGTAATTGGGAAAAGTACCTGTTGTATCTAAGGCAGGTGTAATTTTATTGAAAAAAAATATTGTTTTAATAGGGTTTATGGGGACCGGTAAGACTTCGATCGGTCGCCGCTTGGCCTTGCGTCTCAAGATGAAATTTATTGATACAGATGCGGAAATTGAAAATATTACCGGTAAATCGGTGACTCGGATAATTGCACGCGATGGATTGATCCGTTTCCGTTCCGAAGAAGCGCTGCTAATCAAAAAACTTTCACTGCGGGAAGGTTTGGTAATTTCAACCGGTGGGGGGATGGTGTTATTTCCCGAAAACGTGCGCCTCTTGAAAGAAAACGGTATTTTAATCGGTCTTTTTGCATCGCCGGAAATTATCTTTAACCGGTTAAAAAAGAAGAAAAACCGGCCCTTGCTAATGAAAGGAAACATGAAGGAGCAGATTGAGGCTCTAATGAAAGAGCGCCATGGAGCTTACGATGTGTCTGATTTTTCTGTGGATACGGGAAATTTATCCCAGGAAGAGGCGGTGGAAATGATTATCCGCTACCTCAAGGAAGAGCAATATTGCTAGAGGTAAGATTTCGATAGCTAATTTGAGCGGGGCAATATTAAATCTATATAAGCAATAACGGGAGTTGTATCAACTTTGGAAATAATTAAAGTAGACCTGGGAGCTAGGAGTTACAATATTTATATCGGGTCTGACATCTTGCAGGACTTGGGCAGGTATTTAAAGGAACTGCCGGTAGGAAAAAAGGTCCTGGTGATTACCAATCCTAATGTGCGGCATCTTTACGGCAAGATTGTAAAAGAGTGCTTGTCCGGCGCTGGTTATAACGTATTAGTAGGAGAAATGGGTGACGGTGAAGAATATAAAACAATGGTTACTGCCGAGCGCTTTTACGACCTGGCCTATGAGAGCGGGATCGACCGTTTAAGTCCGGTGGTTGCCCTTGGTGGCGGTGTTGTCGGGGATACGGCCGGTTATGTGGCTGCCACATACCTGCGTGGAGTTCCGCTGATTCAGGTACCCACAACTTTGCTGGCCCAGGTGGATAGCAGTGTTGGCGGCAAAGTAGCGGTAAACCACCCCAGGGGGAAAAATATTATCGGGGTATTTTACCAGCCCCATCTAGTGCTGGCCGATATCAACGTGTTAAAGACATTGCCACCGCGTGAATTAAGGTCTGGGTTGGCTGAAGTGATTAAGTACGGGGTAATTTGGAATGAAGAGTTTTTTTTCTGGCTGGAGGAAAATATCGAGCCGCTACTGGCTGGTGAGGCAGGCTCGCTTGTACATGTAGTGCGGGAGTCCTGCCGGATCAAAGCCAAAGTTGTGGAGGCTGACGAAACTGAAAGTGGCCTGAGGGCTATTTTGAACTACGGACATACTGTCGGCCATGCCGTTGAGGCCTTGACCGGATACAAGAAATACACCCACGGTGAGGCAGTGGGTATTGGGATGGTGGTTGCTGCTCGGCTGGCGTGGTCGCTGGATCTTTTAGGTTTCTCTGAGCTTTCTCGGATCGAAGCACTGGTCCGCCGGGCCGGTTTGCCGCATAAATTGCCGGAAAATCTTTTGCTTGAAGATCTTGTGGAAAGTTTCTTGCATGACAAAAAAGTTACCGGCGGTAACCTGACTTTTGTCTTGCCCGAGCGTATCGGTAAGGTAGACATCAGAAAAGATTTAACCAGGAAAATACTAATTGATTTTTTGAATTTGCGATAGCCCTGAACCAGGTCTTCTAAGTGGGGGCAGAAAAGTCACTGCCCCCGGTGTATCCCTAGCGAATGGCCCAGTTACTGCCGTTGTTATTATCCCAGTTGTTGGCTGAGTCCTTAAAGCAAAAGATGGTCTTATCGTTTTTCATTCTTATGGTTTTTTCCCATCCCTGAAAGGATTTATCCATTTTCTGAGTGCTCGGATCCATCCAGCGATCGCCGGATCCATGGTGCAAGTAAACCTGGTCGGCTCCGGATTTTGCTAGCAGGCCGTTATAACAAATAGTAACTTCATTGCCGAAAGCGTTGGGTTTTACTTCCACACCCTTTTGAAAATCATTCCATCCTCTTGCCATTAGAGATCCCCCTTTGCAAAATTATTTGAAACTATTTATTATGTTGGTTTATTAGTGAGGTTTTTATAACCGTTTATTTATGTAAAAATCTATATAAATATTCATTATTGCTATATATTTCAACAATATTATAAATGGATAGCATAAATCGCTATTATTATTATTGATTGGAGGTTAACTATGGTTAAACAAATGTTTTTTAGCGCCGGCGAAGGGAGGTATCGGATCGACTTGTTGGTTTCGGTTACCGGGGATGGTCTGGTTGTACAGCTTTTTGGCGGTGAGAAGACTCATGTCGGTGCTGTAGCGATCGGTTTGCCCAGGCCAGGCCTCAGCGACCCGGCTAAAATTAGTTGTAATACAATTGTTATTCCCTTGCTGGGACACAAAGATGACGAGGTAGCAAAACCTGTAGCCGAGGAGATAGTTGTTGCCTGTGGCAAGCCTGTGGTAGTGGCGGCAGGCATTCACTTAGATCATGCCGGTCCGGGAGAGATCGAGACACTGGTAGAGAACTGTTTTGCCGCGGTAAGGTTGTTAATCGGTAGCCCGGCTTTAGCTGCTGTTATGATAAACGGGGGGAAAGGTGTTTGATGGTTTAGTCGTAATTATATAATGCTCTACAGGCGCATTTCTAGTTTTGTCGCGCCGGGTGTTCGGAAGATAGCGGGCTGTACCCGCTTTTTATTTTGACGTTTATTATGATAAAATACGCATAAATCCAAATAATTTCCGGGGAGAGATTCGAGCTTCATGATTAATCCGGTTGCAATTCAAGTAGGCGCCTTTCCCATTTACTGGTATGGAATAATAATGACTGCTGCTTTCATTATTGCTACGGCGCTAGCTTATCGTTTTGCCTTGCAAAGCGATATTAATCCGGAGCATATTTTTAATTTATTAATCCTAATCATTCCTGCGGCAATAATCGGAGCCAGGCTGTATTACGTCTTTTTTAGCTGGGAGGATTACAGCCATAACCTTCTGGACGTATTAGCCATCCGGCAGGGTGGATTGGCCATTCATGGCGGCCTGCTGGGGGGGGTGCTTGCCGGTTTCTATTATGTTAGAAAACATCATCTTGATTTTTGGAAAATGGCTGACATTCTTGCTCCCTGTATTATTCTTGGCCAGGCCATTGGCCGCTGGGGCAATTTTATCAACCAGGAAGCATTCGGTGGCCCCGTTTCCAGGGAATTTATTAACAGTTTCCCTGGCTTCATCCAGAAACAGATGTTTATCGGGGGGCAATACCACCACCCAACTTTTTTGTATGAATCTTTATGGAATTTGTTTGTCTTTATTGTTTTAATGGTTAGCCGTAAGCGGGTAAAGTTCCAGGGCCAGATTTTTTTATTATATTTGACTTTATATTCCACCGGTCGTTTTTTTATCGAGGGTCTGCGCACGGACAGTCTGATGTTGGGACCGGTGCGGGTGGCCCAACTAGTCAGCTTGTTCTTGCATGCAGTGGCGCTAGTGTTTTATAGAACCAAAAGAAGGAGGGCAAGTCAAACATAAAATTTTTCAGAAGGTGCATACTTATTACAAAAGTTTTAAGCACCATTAAAAGGAGGATTGGATAACTTGTTTTCTAGCCTTTTTGAGCATAGAGGGAGTGATTTGCTGGCGCGTGAACAGGCTTCTTTTTATGTTCGCGATGCCCAGAAAGGAACAGTAGAGATGGGAATGCTGCTCCAGCAAATAGCGTCTGTAGGGGCCGATCACCCCGAATTGTCCCAACCATGTTCCAAACTTTTGCAGCTCAACGCGCAGGTCGGAGACACCTTAGTACAGGCGCAAAATGCACTGAAATAGCACAATTTGCCGGGGGGTGCATGTTGCCGCAGGTTTTGCGCGGTAAAACTGTTCTGTTCTTGACTTTTGGTTGAGGAACCTATAAAATAATTATTGTAATGTAAATTATTTTCGGGGCGTAGCTCAGTTTGGCTAGAGCGCTACCTTGGGGTGGTAGAGGTCGCACGTTCAAGTCGTGTCGCTCCGACCAATGAAATTAAGGGGTTTAATGCCCTAGCGAATATTCCCATAAAGAGAGATTCATCTAATCACATTTAGATGAAGCTCTCTTTATTTTTTTCAAGATTCATTTTTCTTGCTGCTACTGAGGGGTGGTGAGAGGTTTCTTTGCCAATAGAGTTATTGTATAATGTCTAACATGGAATTAGAGTCAGAAGGGGAGACAAGATCATATGGTGGCAAAAATTCAAATGCAGGCGCCGTTGGTTGAGATAGACGGCGACGAGATGACCAGGGTGATCTGGCAGTATATCAAAGACATTTTATTGACGCCTCACATAGACTTAAAAACAGTATACTATGACCTGAGACTAAAAAAAAGAGATGAATCTGATGATCGGATTACGGTAGAAGCGGCGGAGGCCACTAAAAAGTACGGGGTAGCGGTCAAATGCGCCACGATCACGCCTAATGCCCAGCGGGTCAAGGAATATAACCTGAAGCAGATGTGGAAAAGCCCCAACGGCACAATCCGGGCCATTTTGGACGGGACGGTTTTTCGCGCGCCCATAATCGTAAAGAATATCAAACCCTTTGTGAAAACATGGGAAAAACCGATTACGATCGCCCGGCATGCCTACGGTGATATTTACAAGGGGGTGGAAATGAAGGTCGAAACCGGCGGGATGGCGGAAATTGTTTTCACCGGTGAGGACGGGCAACAAATGCGGGAGGTCATCCATGAATTTGCCGGCCCCGGCATGATCATGGCTATGCACAACCTGGACCAGTCCATCGCCAGTTTTGCCAGATCCTGCTTCAACTACGCGCTGGACCAAAAGCAGGACCTGTGGTTTGCAACCAAGGACACTATCTCCAAAAAATATGATCATAATTTTAAAGATATTTTTCAAGATATCTTTGACGCCGAGTATCGGGAAAAGTTTTCCGAGGCGGGCATCGAGTACTTTTACACGCTGATTGACGACGCTGTGGCCCGGGTCATCCGCAGTCCGGGCGGGTTTATTTGGGCTTGCAAAAACTACGACGGCGACGTGATGTCGGATATGGTGGCCACGGCCTTTGGCAGCCTGGCCATGATGACCTCGGTTCTGGTGTCACCCGATGGCTTTTACGAATTTGAGGCGGCCCACGGCACGGTGACCAGGCACTATTACCAGTATCAAAAGGGTGAAGAAACTTCCACCAACCCGGTGGCCACCCTATTTGCCTGGACCGGGGCACTGCGGAAAAGAGGCGAAATGGACGGCGCCGATCGCCTGGCTCAATTTGCCGGCGTCCTGGAAGAAGCCGCCATTGACACTATTGAAGCCGGGATCATGACCAAAGATCTGGCTTTACTCGCGGCAGGCGACAAGAAAGTAGTCACCACCCGGGAGTTCCTGGAGGCAGTCAATGCCCGCTTGGGGCAAAGTTTATGTGAACATGTATAACTCTGGGGTGAGCCCTGGAGTGGTATAAATAAGCAGGGGCAGAAGATCCTGTTCTTCTGCCCCTGCTGCAAGCATGGTTATTAGCCGAGGATTGCCTGTAAGTCCGCTTCCGGGGTGCTAATGGGCTTGATATTGAATTTATCCACCAAAATGTTCAGCACATTTGGAGAAATAAACGCCGGTAGGGTGGGACCGAGATAGATGTCCTTGATCTCTAACGACAACAGCGTCAGTAAGACGCAAACGGCTTTCTGTTCGAACCACGATAGAACAATCGACAGGGGGAGTTCGTTGACCCCGCAGTTAAACGCGCCGGCTAGCGCCACCGCTACTTGAATGGCGGAATAAGCGTCATTGCACTGGCCCATGTCCATTATCCGTGGCAAACCGCCAATTTCACCGATGTTGAGGTCATTAAAGCGGTATTTACCGCAGCCAAGGGTGAGCACGACCGTGTCCGGAGGCGTCTTTTTCACAAAATCAGTGTAGTAACTTCTGCTTGTCCTGGCGCCGTCGCAACCGCCCACCAGGAAGAAATGCTTGATCGCGCCGGCCTTGACGGCGTCAATCACCTTGTCGGCCACGCCCAGCACGGTGTTGTGGGCAAACCCGGTCATTAGCTCGGAGCCACCGTTGATCCCGGTTAGGTTTTGGTCTTCAGCCCACCCGCCCAGTTCCAGCGCCTTATTGATTACCGGGGTGAAATCCTTGACCCCGTTTTCCCCTTTAATGTGAGTGACACCCGGATAGCCGACCGCGTCGGTGGTAAAGATCCGGTCTGAGTAAGACGGCCGGGGCGGCATCAGGCAGTTAGTGGTATAGAGCACCGCACCGGGTATATTGTCAAATTCTTGGCGCTGGTTCTGCCAGGCCGTACCGAAATTGCCTTTCAGGTGGGCATATTGCTTTAGCTCCGGGTAGCCGTGGGCCGGAAGCATTTCCCCGTGGGTGTAAATGTTAATGCCCTTACCCTCAGTCTGCGCCAGGAGCTGTTTTAAGTCATGCAGGTCGTGGCCGGTGACTACAATGAACGGTCCCTTGTTAATCGTTGTCGGGACTTTAACCGGAACAGGATGCCCGTAAGTCGAGGTGTTGGCCTGGTCGAGCAGGGCCATGCATTTGAGGTTAACCTGTCCAAACTCCATGAGAAGGTCCAGCCACTCTGCGGGCGTATGCTCTTCACCGATGGCGCGCATGCCTTGGTAAAACCAGGCGGTCACCTCGTCATCTGTAAAGCCCAGGACGTGGGCGTGCCAGGCGTAAGCAGCCATGCCGCGGAGCCCGAAAAGAAGGGTGGAGCGAAGCGATACCACGTCAGGGTCACCCTGCCAAAGGTCATTGACGTCTGGGTCCGCTGCACCACCTAATGCTTCTTTTTTAGTCTGAGCAAGGTCCTTGAGCTCGTCAATACGGCTTCCATCGAAGTTGACGTTAGTGATTGCAGCAAAAAGACCCTGCATCATCAGTTTGTCTGTGTCCTGATCCGGGTTTTGGCCCAGTGCGGCACGGGCCAGACCGACCAGCGCGCAGGTCAACTCGTCTAACTTTGCGGCGATATCCGGCTGTTTGCCGCATACGCCTACTTTGGTGCATCCTTTGCCCCCGACGGTTTGCTCACATTGAAAACAAAACATAGTGTGTACCTCCTTAAAATTTTTTTGTACTGTTCATAATTTTTAAACTAATTTTTTCCGCTGTCATCTTAGAAAGCTTTTCACCGTTAAGGCTTACTTACCAGCGTCATTTTGTAAAGTTATTATAATCTATTAAAAATATAAATACGGTAACTGTAGTTACTAAAAAGCAAAGGTGGGTGAAAATGATTAACAAGTGGGTGAAAGTTTTTCCCCAGTGCGCATTATTTAAGGACATCAGCCCGGAAGATTTGAGCCTTGTGTTTGGATGCCTGCAGCCTAAGATACAAAGTTATGAAAAGAATGAATACGTAACCATTGCCGGCGACGATTTCACCGGTGTCGGGATAGTGCTGGCCGGTGAGGTGGTAGTGTCCAAAGAAAATACAGCCGGAAACCGGATTATTATGGCGGTAAATAGCCCAGGCGAGTTATTTGGTGAGATAGCGGCGTTTTCAGGGGAAGGAGTATGGCTGGTCACAGTAGAGGCCCGGGAAGCATGCACGGTTATGTTCTTGCCGGCGGGGAAGATCGTCAGCAGTTGTGAAAGATCATGTGCGAGCCACCAGCAGTTAATTGTGAACATGCTCCATATCTTTTCGGATAAAGCCCGCGTGCTGCACCGGAAGGTAGAATACCTGGCGATTAAGAGCTTGCGTGGAAAAATTAGCGCTTTTCTTTTAGAACATTATCAAAAGACCGGTAACGACATTTTGGTAATGCCTCTGAAACGGAATGAGCTGGCGGATTTCTTGAACGTTACCCGCCCGGCTCTTTCACGCGAGATGAGCAGGTTGAGGGATGAGGGAGTTATAGATTTTCAAAGGGATGCGATAAAAATTAAGTCGGTAGACACCTTAAAAAGTATCGCTGGTCTGGGGGATTATTCCGTCACCAAAAAAAAGGAAACGACCCCCCGTGGATTAATGTTGTCAAGTAGGTTCTAGAACTCAAGGTATGCTAAATAGCTCTGGTAATGGAAACAATGGTGTTGAATATGGTGGAATAAGTTGACTAAACTATCCCGATCAAATAAAAACGAGGGAGGAAATTTTTTGAATAACAAAGACATCAATTTTGCACCCAAGATAATCAGTGATTACTTTATTGAATTAACAAAAAAATCCCACCCGTCAGGCGGGGAAGATCCGCTTCGCCAATGGGTCATTGAAAAAGTTACGGCTGTTCAAAATAAATATACCGACAACAGAGGTAAGGTCAAAGTCAAATTTTATCACCCGGAAGCAAAAGAACCGGGCGAGCGAATAATTTTGCTGCAGCGAGAGGGTTCCAACCTTTATGTAGACAAATTGCCAATTATTTTGCAGGCTCATTTGGATATGGTAGCAGTTCCCGGTGAAAAAATTTTCCCGTTAAAATTAGATAAATATATAGAGAACAACAACACCTGGCTTAGAGCCCTAAAGGATCTTGAACATCCTGAAAAAGGGGGTACAACTCTTGGCGCGGATGACGGCATTGGGGTAGCTGCAATTTTATCTGTCTTAGAAGAAGAGACCTTGCAAGATGCGCCTTTGGAGTGCCTATTCACCGTTCAGGAAGAAACCGACATGGCCTGCGCCAGGAATTTTGATGTAAATCTACTTACCGGTTCAAAATTCATCAATCTTGATGCGGCGGATTTAAAAGTAATTATCTATGGCAGCGCCGGCGGCTGCGCCAGTGTATATAAAAGAAAAGTTGTCTGTAGAGAAAGTATGGAGAGTAGCCAAACCTTCCGCATTTCCGTGGCAGGGTTAAAAAGCGGCCACTCCGGAGCCGATATAAATAAAGGCAGACAAAATGCCATTAAAATTATCACGGATATATTGGTAAGATTAAATGGCAGGATAAACCGGATTAATGCTGCCGGCAGGATCAATAGTTACGATTTGCTCCTGCACACTATTAAAAGAACTGACCGAGTAGTGCAGAATTCAATTCCTGCCGGAGCGGAAGCAGTGGTTTCTGTTCCGGTTGCTCAGGCAGATAATTTCGTTGAGGATATTAATAAATTATTGGATTTAACAAGAGCGGCAAATATGCCTATTGAAGATCAATTAAGTACTTCGGTAAGGGTTGCCGACTCTAGAGAGTTGCCAATGACGGCGGCCTGCACTGATTCTGCGCTGCTCTTGCTGAAGCAATTGCCGCATGGTGTGATTAGTATGATCCCGGCCCGCCCTGACCTTGTGGAAACATCAACTAATCTTTTCGACGTCGCAATTTGTGCTGGCGAGCTGCAAATCAGATCTTTTAACCGGAGTTCCAACACAGAAGCTCTTTCATGCTTAAATAACATTCAAATGAATATGGCCGGGTGTCTTGGCTTTGAACCAACAATTAACATTGATCATTTTCCGCTATGGCAGCCTGATGATTCTTCTGAGCTTTTGCAAACTGCAAAATCAGTTTATCAAGAAATATATGGTCCCGAGGCGGAAGCAACAGTAATCCACGCCGGCCTGGAATGCGGGTGGATTATGGAAAGGTGCGGTACCAAAGTCGAGTGCATCTCTATTGGACCCACAATTCAAGATCTTCATTCCGAAAATGAAAGTCTACAACTAGAGGATAACGGGACAAACACCATAGAATCCTATTACCATGCCGTGCTCAAAATAATTTTAAATTCTTTGGCCGGGCAAGGCTGATAAATAATAGCCGCCCGGAGTTCCTCTATAACTAACGCTCCGGAAAAAAAGGAAATAACCCTCCTATGGAGTATTAATTAATTAAAATATGTATGGGGAGGGATTCCATGAGAAAATATTTTTCGCTTGTGCTGCTGCTGGTATTTGTTTCTTGTCTGTTATTGACAGGCTGCGGTTCCAGCAAAAAAGAAACCGCCGGCAATAATGCGCAGACTTACAGTGACGAACCGCTTACCGAACTTTTTGCCCGGGGTGAAAATATTGAAGGTATTTCTTTTGATTACCATGTTACCTCGCAGGATTTAACAACGAATGGGAAAATGTGGATAGATGGTGAAAGGATAAAAAACGAATCCTCTGTAGAGGGGAAGCAGATCGTATCTATCATTGACGGTAATACGTATTTCACCTATTCCCCGGACGAAAATATGGCAATGAAAATGGTTCTCGATCAGCAAAAAAATGAAACCTCCCAAAACCCCTTTGATTACGGTAAAGATGTCGATACTAGTCCGGACAAATATAAAGTGCTGGACAGAACAGTATACGACGGGGTCATGTGTAAGGTAGTAGCAGTTACTGGTGCTGACGGAAAAGAAAATCTGAAGATGTGGGTACGGGAAGATTACGGTTTTCCTATTCGTCTGGAAATAGTTGAAGCAGACGCCGGCAAGGTGGTTATTGAGTATAAGAATATTAAAATTGAAAAACAACCGGTGGAAATATTCCAGCTACCGGCAGGTGTGAACATAACCGATGCGAGTGACATGCTTAAGGGTTTGTCTGATTTGCCGGGTATCGGGCAGTAAAATGAAAAAAACAATCTTTAGGCTTTTTCTATTAGGAACCTCTCTGCTATCAGTTGCTTTTGGAGTTAGGCGCGGTGAGGTGGAGGAAGTCATGCAAAAAGCGATTAATCTTTGCCTGGAGTGCATTGGCATTGGCTGATTTAAAGCGGAAAGCAGTCCAGTTTACCTCTGCCATATTGTTCAATAGCCATGCGGAGGGCTTTGCCAGGGGTACTATTTACCGTGGAAATATGAAACAATTCTGCCTGCCGGTGCTAAACTGCTATTCCTGCCCGGGCGCCATCGGTTCCTGCCCGATCGGGTCGCTGCAGGCCGTGGCTGCCGGGATCACCTACCAGTTTTCTTTCTACGTGGCCGGCTTTCTGGCCCTGGTGGGGCTGGTTGTCGGTAAAATGGCCTGTGGCTGGCTATGCCCCTTCGGCTTGCTGCAAGACCTGCTCTACCGTATCCCGTCTTTCAAAGGGGTACTGCCGCTGTGGACCCGCTACTTTAAGTATGCCGTGATGGTTTTCTTGATTCTGCTGCTGCCGGCGCTAGCCGTCGATCAGTTCGGCCTTGGCGCCCCATTATTTTGCAAGTGGCTTTGCCCGGCAGGCACACTGGAGGCTGCCCTGCCTCTTGCTATAGCCAGCGAAGGGATTAGGAATGCGTTAGGTGCACTCTTTTATTGGCGCCTGGCGTGGCTATTGCTAATCATTTTTTTGTGTGTGATATTTCAAAGAGCATTTTGTCTTACGCTCTGCCCTCTTGGGGCTATCTATTCCGTATTTAACCGGATCAGTATCTTCAGCATACGCCTTGATGAAAAACTGTGCACAAAGTGCGGCCGCTGCGCAGAGGTATGTCACCTTAGACTTCCGGAGATTGCCGGACCCAATCACCCGGAATGCATCCGCTGTCTGAAATGCGTAAAAAGTTGCCCTACGGGAGCAATGGACTGGCACATAGACGTTTTAGGTAAAAAGGAGGAGCAAAAATGTGTTTAAGCTGATTGCCAGGGTGCTTGTCCTTCTTGTGTTTTTATTTGTCTTGGGAGGCTGCTCCGGCAGCAGGGACGAAGAGGCAGGTATAAATTTTGTAGAAACTGGCACTGCAGATCAGGTTCCGGTAGAGCAGCCGGTGCAGCAGCAATCTCTAGCGTCTGAAGAAAACGGGCAGACGGCAAAACAGCAGAATATGACATCAAGCCCATCTAATGATTTGCAAACTTCTGAACCAGAGCAGTTGCAAGACAGTTCCAAAGCAGCAGAAAGCGAAGCTAAGACGGAACCTTTTGCCGGCCCGGCTGTGGTAAAGGACTATTCCCTCAGCGTGGGCGGGTACTTTCCGCCTTTTAATCTAGCCGGCTTGGACGGGAAGCAATATCAATCGGTTAATGTATTCAGCGCCAATCAAGTGACCCTAGTTAATTTCTGGGCAACTTTTTGCGGGCCATGTATCCGGGAAATGCCCGCTTTGGAGCAGCTCAGGCAGAACTATCAGGGTCGTAGTCTGGGTCTGATTGGGATTGTGCTGGATTCCAAAAAGGCGGATACAGCAAGATCAATGGTTACCAGACTAGGCACAGGTTATCCTCATCTACTTGATGATGGCTGGTTCGGACCATATATTTATGCGGTGCCACAAACATTCCTGGTCGACAATGAAGGGAAAATCTTGCAGGCTATGACCGGTGCAAAATCATTGCAACAATTCAGCGACACGGTTGACCCTTACCTCAGGCATTAAATTAACCGTTTTAGCAGGCTGGGGGAAATTTGCGCCTACAGTTAAAAAGCTAATAACTGACCATTAATAACCCGCTGTCTGGAGAATAATTACCTGTTTCTCAGGACAAATTATTTACAAACAGATGCGGGAGGTACAGTTATGATGGAACATCACCCGATTGAAGGATTAATAAAAACAGCCATGGAAAGTATTAGAGAAATGGTGGATGTAAATACGGTAGTGGGCGATCCTGTGGAAACGCCTGATGGAACAGTAATAATTCCTGTTTCTCGTGTTGCTTGTGGTTTTGTGGCCGGGGGGGGCAAATTTGAGACTGAGCAGGAAGATAAGCAAGTTTCAGGGGAAACATCAATACCTGCTTTTGGCGGGGGCAGTGGTGCTGGAGTTTCGGTGAAGCCGATCGGCTTTTTAGTTGTCGGGAATGGGCAGGTGCGTTTTTTGCCTGTAGAAGGAAATATGGTGGTCGACCGGTTAATTGATTTGGCGCCGCAGCTCATTGCCCAATTGCAATCCATGTTCGGACAAGGCGAATGTAAACCGGAAAGTAAAGCTAATGGGCAGATGGCAACAACACAGCCGGTATTATAAGCTCTCAGAAATTCTTTAAACACCTTATATTTCTTGGAAACTGGGGTTTCAGGGAGTAAAGATATTACAATGTAAAAAGAAATCTAACTGGTTAGTGCATTACCGGCTTAGAATATAAATAATAATTAAAACGCAATTTTTTATACATCTTAATAACAAATTTAAAAAGGATGCATCATTAATAAGGCATCCTTTTTAAATTATCGCACTTGTATGGAGGGTGTTATTTACTTTTAATTAAGGAGAGGATAATTTATTTTTGGTCCCTAATCCTATTAATAATGCCAGGCAATTTGAAAATTTATTGATTATACTAATAAAATTTTACAAAAAAGCAGGAAGATGTTACTTTGACCCCGAAAAGAAGGTGGCAAAAGAAATACTGGAGGAGAAAATTTTTTGGAGGACAGAATATACTGGTTGGGGTGGCAATGTCTTTTGCCCGGTATAGGTAAACGGTTATGGACACTTGTTGAACATTTTGGGTCGCCCGAAGCGGCATGGGAAGCTTCTGCCAAAGAATTATCCGGTGCACCCGGTATTGGCGCAGAGGGCCCGGACGGATTGGTCCAGCGCAAGGCTAATCTGGATCTCGAAGATTTGGTTGCAAAATTGGAAGCTTCGGGTATTTCTTTTTATTGTTATAGTGAACCTGGCTACCCTGAAAAATTACTTTCAATTTTTGACCCGCCGCCGGTAATATTTGTTCGTGGCCAATTTAAAGCCGGCGATAGTCTGGCGGTGGCGATGGTAGGCTCGCGAAAGCCGTCACCTTATGGCCAAATAGTAGCCGAAAGACTCGCTAAAGATCTGGCTGCTGTTGATGTGACTATCATCAGCGGCATGGCCAGGGGCATTGATACTGTAGTCCATAAAGGGGCCCTGGCGGCTAATGGCAGGACTGTGGCGGTCATGGGCAGCGGCTTGGATGTAGTCTATCCAAGGGAAAACAAAAGGTTAATGGAACAGATCATTGCCAATGGATTGGTGATCAGTGAATTTCCTCCCGGCTCACCTCCGGAAGCGTGGCATTTTCCCGCCCGTAACCGGATTATCAGTGGGCTGGCGCTGGCAACAGTAGTTGTAGAAGCCGGTGAGCGAAGTGGCGCCTTGATTACGGCGGATTTTGCCCTGGAACAGGGGCGCGATGTAATGGCGGTACCGGGTAATATAGTAAATCCCTTGAGCCGGGGGCCACATCGCCTGATCAAACAAGGGGCGAGGCTAGTAGAAGGCGCCGGTGATATTTTGGACGAACTGGGATTAGAAAAACTCTTTCCAGCCAATCAGGTGGGGGATGGTGGTTCGGTTAAAATGAGTGCTGATGAGGAAGCGCTTTACCGGTTACTGGCACTAGATCCGGTTTCTTTGGATGAGTTGATCGTCAAGTCCGGGCTTACGTCCCAAAAAGTGATGGCCGCCTTGATGTACTTGGAAATAAAGGGATTCGTCAGGCAAATGCCGGGCAAGTCTTACACTCGTACCGGCCGAAATTTATTCTAAACAAAGGCTTAAGGGATAGATATAAGAATAATATGCTATAATATGTGGCAATAAAAGCCGGGAAGTACGGGAAGTAAATGAGGTGTTAGTATTTGTCTAAGACTTTAGTAATAGTTGAATCTCCTGCTAAAGCAAAAACTATCAGTAAATTTCTAGGAAGGAAATATGTGGTTAAAGCTTCCCTGGGACATGTTCGTGATTTACCCAAAAGCCAGTTTGGGGTGGATGTGCAGAACGGGTTTAGCCCTAAATATATAACCATCCGCGGTAAAGGTGATACTATTAAGGAATTAAGGATGGCCGGGAAGAAAGCGGAACAGGTTTTAATTGCCTCCGACCCGGACCGGGAGGGGGAGGCCATAGCTTGGCATCTCCAGAATATTTTAGATATATCCAGTGAAAAGCCTTGCCGCATCGAATTTAATGAGATCACCAAGCAGGCTATTCAAGATGCGGTAAAAAACCCCAGAGTGATTGACGCCAACCGGGTTAATGCCCAGCAGGCGCGACGGATTCTGGACCGGTTGGTAGGTTATAACCTGAGTCCCTTGCTGTGGCGAAAAATAAAAAAAGGACTTAGCGCCGGCCGGGTGCAATCGGTAGCAGTCAGACTAATCTGTGACCGTGAAGAAGAGATCCAGTCTTTTAATCCTGAGGAATACTGGACGCTCACAGGTAGTTTTGTAAAAGATGGATGCGCTCCCTTCGAGGGGAAACTTTTTAAATATAAGGGCCGAAAAATCAATGTTAACAGTGCGGAAAAAATACAAGAATTATTAGATGACCTCGAGGGCGCCAGTTACTCAGTGTCTAAAGTTGTTCGCAGGGAAAAAAGCCGCAAGTCGGCGCTGCCTTTTATTACCAGTACTCTGCAGCAGGAGGCCTCCCGGAAGCTAAATTTCACTACCAGAAAAACCATGCTGATTGCCCAGCAGCTTTATGAGGGGCTTGACCTGGGCAAGGAGGGAACTACCGGCCTGGTGACTTATATCCGTACCGATTCCACCAGGGTCTCTGAAACAGCTCGTGATGAGGCAAAAAATTATATTCGGGAGCGGTTAGGTGACCAGTACGTGGGCAGAGTAACCGCTAGGCCGGGCGGGAAGGGTAAAGTCCAAGACGCCCATGAGGCTATCCGCCCCACTTCGATCAACCGTGAACCGAACTTAGTTAAAGATTTTCTTACTAACGATCAGTTTAAATTATATAAGTTGATTTGGTCCCGTTTTCTAGCCAGCATGATGAGTCCGGCTATTTTTGATACCACCAGTGTTGATATCAGCGCCAGGGATTACCTGTTCCGGGCCACCGGCTCGGTGATTAAATTTCCTGGTTTTATGAAAGTATACACCGAGGGCAGGGATGATGAGGAAAAAGATGAAGAAAAACAGATCCCGGAATTAAACGAAGGGGATAGTTTAATAGCACGCTCTCTAACTCCGAAACAGCACTTTACCCAACCGCCGCCTCGTTACACAGAAGCGACCCTGGTTAAAATTTTAGAAGAAAAGGGAATCGGCAGGCCCAGTACGTATGCACCAATTGTGGGGACCATTATTAAAAGGGGTTACGTGGTCAGGGACAAGAAACAACTTTATCCCACAGAACTCGGTACAATGGTGGTTGATTTGTTAAAAAAACATTTTCAAGATATCATTGGGGTCGAGTTTACTGCAGGTATGGAAGAAAAATTGGACAGCGTGGAAGAAGGTGTGCTGGACTGGGTACAGGTTCTTGATCGATTTTATACCCCTTTTAGCCGGACCTTGCTCAAGGCGGAAGAGGAAATCGGACATGTCCAGCCTGCTGATGAAGTCACTGAAGAGATCTGTGAGCAATGCGGCCGCAACATGGTGATCAAAATGGGCCGTTATGGCAAATTTCTGGCCTGCCCGGGTTTTCCGGAATGCCGCAGTACCAAGCCGCTCTTAGAGCCTACCGGGGTTAACTGCCCCCGCTGTACGGGAGAGTTGGTCGCCCGCCGCAGCAAGAAGGGGAGAAAGTTTTTCGGCTGCAGCTGCTACCCGGAATGTGATTTTGTCACCTGGGATCAACCTTCTCAAACAAAGTGCCCTGAGTGTGGGGGCTTAATGTTGGAAAAAAGGTCCGGAAAGAAAATCATCCTTAGCTGTATTAACGAAAAATGCAGCCGGAGTCGTGTCCCGGCGGAAAATCAAGCACGCCGGAAACGTACCATTGCCGAAAAAAGGACAGCGGTAGGGAAAACATCGACGTAATAAAACTATAGGTGATGATAATAATGGCTGAGCGGGAAGTTGTTAAAGTAATCGGGGCAGGTTTGGCCGGCGTTGAGGCGGCCTGGCAATTGGCGAACCGGGGCATTATGGTTAATCTATATGAAATGAGGCCTGATCGTAAATCGCCTGCCCACCATACCGGTGATTTTGCGGAATTGGTTTGTAGCAACTCTTTGCGCGCTAACGCTCTAGAAAATGCCGCCGGTCTTTTAAAAGAAGAAATGCGCTTGTTAAACTCATTAATTATGGCTTGTGCTGAGAAAACAAGAATACCGGCCGGTGGCGCCCTTGCTGTTGATCGCAATACTTTTGCCCGCCTGGTCACTGAGAAATTAGTAGCACACCCACTGGTAAAAGTTTTCCGCCAGGAGGTTATGCGCATACCTCAGGATGGAGTGGTGATCCTGGCCACCGGGCCGCTTACTTCTGAGTCCATGGCTGAAAGTATTAAAGAGTTTACCGGAGAAAGCCATTTATATTTTTACGATGCCGTGGCCCCCATTGTGACCTATGAGTCAATAAAGATGAATAAAATATTTCGTTCTTCCCGTTATGGAAAAGGTGCGGCTGACTATTTAAACTGTCCGATGGACCAGGATGAGTATCAAATTTTTTGGCAGGCCTTGGTACAAGCAGAGACTGCCCCGCGTCATGAGTTTGAGCAGGAAACCTTCTTTGAGGGGTGCATGCCTGTAGAAGTACTGGCAAGGCGGGGTAAGGAGACCCTGCTCTTCGGACCGCTTAAACCAGTCGGACTGACCGACCCCAAAACTGGCCGGAGACCATACGCGGTAGTGCAGTTGAGACAGGACAATGCCGAAGGGACAATGTTCAATCTAGTCGGGTTTCAGACAAATCTGAAGTGGGATGAACAGCGCCGGGTGATTAAGCTTATTCCCGGCCTTGAAGAGGCAGAGTTTGCCCGGTTTGGGGTTATGCACCGGAATACTTACATAAACGCCCCGGTATTATTGAATTCCTACTTTCAGAGCAAAAAACGGCCATCGTTATTTTTTGCCGGTCAAGTAACCGGGGTTGAAGGATATGTCGAATCTGCTGCTTCCGGCTTGATGGCTGGTATTAACGCTGCTTTGCTGGTTGCCGGCAGGGAGTTGGTCCAATTTCCGCGCGACAGCGCGCACGGTGCGCTGTCGCATTATATTACCACTGCCGACCCGTCACATTTTCAGCCGATGAATATAAACTTTGGACTTTTCCCCCCGCTGGCAGGCAAAATCAGGGATAAAAAAGAACGGTACAGAATGCTTGCCGAAAGGGCGCTCGATTCGATTAGAAAGTTTGATGAAATAATTAAGATAAAGGATCATACATGTTCAGCTATATAGATAGTTTTCTTATTTATTTGAAAACAGAAAAAAATGCTTCCCCCATGACCATCGAAAGCTACCAGAAAGACTTATTTCTTGGTCTGGATTTTTTTGCCGGCCAATTTAAAAAAGCTGATCATATGCTTCATCCAGCTGAGCTGGACCACCGGGTTTTTCGGAGCTATCTGGCCTTTTCGCAGCAAAAAGGCCATTCCCGGGCTACTATGGCCAGACGGCTGGCAGCATGGCGGTCATTTTACCGCTACCTCGTAAGGGAGGAAATAGTAACGGAAAACCCCGTGTCAAGGCTCTCTAATCCCAGGCTGGAAAAGCGGCTGCCTGGATTTTTATATGAAGGTGAAGCGAAGCTGCTGGTGGAAGCGCCTGATTTAAAAAGCCCTCTGGGGATCAGGGACCGGGCGCTCCTGGAAACTTTATATGCCGGCGGGTTACGGATAAATGAGCTGGTGTCATTGAATCTGAGTGACTTTGACCTGAATGAGGGATATGTCCGGGTGATGGGTAAAAGAGCCCGAGAAAGATTGATTCCCCTAGGACGGCAGGCGGTAAAAGCTTTAGTCAGCTATTTGCATGACTCCCGCCCGCTGTTGTTGATAAGAGCGGTTGCAAATAAACCTAACATTGCTGCTAATATGGAAAATAAGCCTGTTACTAAACGGCAGTCTTCAAATTTTGAACATGCGGTTTTCCTGAATCGATGGGGAGTAAGGTTGTCGGGGAGGGGTATCCGTAAAATGGTGGATAAATATGTAAAGAAGGTGAGTATCGATAGGAATGTCAGTCCGCATATGTTCCGTCATTCCTTTGCCACCCATCTTATAAACGCCGGCGCCGACCTGCGTTCTGTTCAGGAACTATTGGGCCATGCCAGCCTTTCCAGCACTCAGATATATACGCATATAACCAGTGAGAGACTAAAGCAAGTGTACCGGAAATCACATCCGCGGGCGGAAGAATAATTACATAAACTGATATCATTTGCGTTATGCCGGCATAGATCTATATGAAATTATTTGGGGGGAGCAGCTATGTTTCATGCTACTACTATCGTTGCGGTAAAAAAAGAAGGGAAAATAGCTATTGCCGGAGATGGCCAGGTGACCTTCGGGCAGAACACCATCATTAAAAAAGGCGCCAGGAAAATCAGAAGGCTTTATAAAGAGCAGGTTGTCGCCGGTTTTGCTGGTTCAGTGGCCGACGCTTTTACTTTATTCGAAAAGTTTGAAGGAAGGTTGGAGGAATATCACGGCAATTTACAGAGGGCTGCTGTTGAGCTGGCGAAGGAATGGCGTACTGATAAGATTTTGCGCCAACTCGAGGCCATGTTAATAGTGGCTGGTAAAGAAGACCTGCTGCTCATCTCCGGCAGCGGTGAGGTAATCGAGCCCGACGACGGTGTGGCCGCTATTGGCTCCGGAGGTCCCTATGCCCTGGCAGCGGCACGTGCTCTAATCAGGCACACCCAAATGAGCGCATACGACATCGCCCATGAGTCACTGGCCATCACCGCGGATATTTGCGTATACACTAATGATCATATTACGGTTGAAGAGGTATAACGTTAATAAAACTCCCGTAGTACTAAAAAATATAAAAATTCCGACGTCCGACGTCTGATGACCGACGACCGAACTTGGAGGGTCTGAATTGTGGAGGAATTAACCCCACGCCGTATTGTTGAAGAGCTCGATAAATATATTGTGGGTCAGAGTAAGGCTAAAAGAGCAGTAGCAGTCGCTTTGCGCAACCGCTACCGTCGCAAGAGACTGCCAGAGGAATTGATTGATGAAGTTATACCGAAAAACATCTTGATGATCGGGCCGACCGGTGTCGGCAAGACCGAAATTGCCCGCCGCCTGGCTAAACTGGTCAAAGCCCCCTTTGTTAAAGTAGAAGCCACGAAGTTTACCGAGGTGGGCTATGTCGGTAGAGATGTGGAAGGGATGATTCGGGACCTGGTGGAAACAGCGATCCGGATGGTCAAAGAGGAGAAGATGACTGAAGTCGAAAGCAAGGCCCAGAGGATCGCCGAAGAAAGAATAATTGAGTTGCTGGCGCCATACCCGGTGCAGGAAACATCACCGCGCAACCCATTGGAAATGATCTTTGGCGGCGCCAAGCCACCGGAACCAGTCGACCAGAGCCATGAGCAAAAAACAAAGCGCATTGATTTTGAAAGGGAAATGCTCAAGGAAAAGCTTTCAAAAGGGCATCTGGAGAATGAAATTGTGGAGATAGAGGTAGAAGACAACAAGCCGCCGATGCTGGAGGTTTTTACCGGTTCGGGTATGGAAGAAATGGGAGTTAATCTCCAGGATATGCTTGGCGGCTTTCTACCGAAGAAAAAGCGCAGCCGTAAAGTGACCGTGCAGGAAGCCAGGAAAATCCTTATTCTGCAAGAAGCGCAAAAATTGATTGATATAGATGAAGTTACTTCTAAGGCGATTGAACGAGTAGAGGATGACGGGATTGTCTTTCTGGATGAGATCGATAAAATAGCCGGCCAGGAGGGGTATGGCCCTGACGTTTCTAGGGGCGGGGTACAGCGGGATATTCTGCCTATAGTGGAAGGGTCTACTGTGGTGACAAAATATGGTCCGGTTAAAACTGATCATATTTTATTTATAGCTGCCGGAGCTTTCCACATTACTAAGCCTTCCGACCTGATTCCGGAACTCCAGGGCCGTTTTCCGATCCGTGTTGAACTGGAAAGCCTAACCTGTGCGGATTTTTTGCAAATTTTGACCGAGCCGAGAAACGCGTTAATTAAGCAGTATATTGAGCTTTTAGCGACAGAAGGAGTGTCTGTTAAGTTTTCAAGCAATTCGCTTGAAGAAATTGCGAAAATAGCGTATACTGTGAATGAGCAGACTGAGAATATTGGTGCTCGGCGATTGCACACGATTCTGGAAAAGTTAATGGAAGATTTATCTTTTGATGCTCCTGAAATTAGTGGTAAGATAGTTGAGATAAATCGCGATAATGTTATTGAAAAATTAGAGGAAGTAGTTAGAAACGAGGATTTGAGTCGCTATATTTTGTAAGGGGGAAGTAACTACGGGATGCAGGAACTATTGGAAAAAACACGTGATATGAATAAGTTGATATTAGATTCATTGGTTAGCGCTGTGGATTTTAATTGTGTGGCCAAGGTCCTTAGCAAAAATATTAAAGCAAGTGTATATATTATTAACGCACAGGGAAAAATACTGGGATACGCCTACCTTGAGGGGTGGGTCTGTGACTTTATGAGAGAAATTGTTGAAGGTAATGGCGAATTCCCTGCGGAATATAACGAGAGCTTAATGAAAATTAACGATACTACTGCTAACTTCGGCACCCAGATCGGCGATTCTTGTCTTTTCGGGATGGAGTCTTGTGATTTCAAAGATAAACGAACCGCATTGATCCCTATTAGCGGGCCTGGTTCCCGTGTCGGCACCTTGATCATGGCCAGGTTTGGTAAGCGTTTTAATGATGAGGATCTTCTATTGGGAGAATACGGCGCAACTTTAGTAGCCCTGGCGATAATCAGGACTAAGTCCAGGAAGGCGGAGGAGGAAGCCCGTAAGCGGGCAACCGTTCAAGTAGCGCTTGATACTTTGTCATTTTCCGAATTGGATGCCATTCGACATATTTTTGAGGAGCTCGGAGGCGATGAAGGTCTTCTAGTAGCGAGTAAAATTGCTGACCGGGTAGGGATTACCAGGTCAGTTATTGTAAATGCCTTACGTAAGTTTGAAAGCGCGGGAGTAATTGAATCTAAATCTCTAGGGATGAAAGGTACTTACATCCACGTGCTTAATGATTACCTGTTTGATGAATTGGACAAACTCGTCAAGTGTAAAAAAATGCCAATCATGAAAGCATAATTCTAGTAAATATGTGTACAGCCTCGGCTTGCGCCGGGGCCTTATTTATGGTAAAATGCCGGATAGCGTGAATTACACACGTTGCTTGATTTTGGCAAGGGTGCCCTACTTTACGGGTCTTGCAGGGGATGAAGGCAACGGAGGGCCAAAACCACAGTGGGAGGAGGTGTATTTATGGGTGTGATTTCAATGAAGCAATTATTGGAAGCAGGGGTTCACTTCGGCCATCAAACCCGCCGGTGGAATCCTAAAATGGCTCCTTTTATCTTTACAGACCGTAATGGTATCTACATTATAGACTTGCAAAAGACTGTCAGGAAGGTAGAGGAAGCGTATAACTTTGTTAAGCAGCTTTCTCTGGAAGGTGATGCTATTCTTTTTGTCGGTACAAAGAAGCAAGCCCAGGAATCAATACGGGAAGAAGCGGAACGGTGTGGGATGTTTTATGTAAACCAGCGTTGGTTAGGCGGTATGCTTACTAACTTCCAGACCATTAGACGCCGGATCGACCGTCTGCACGAGTTGGAAAAAATGGAAAGCAATGGTACTATGGAGGTGCTCCCTAAAAAAGAAGTAGCCGAATTGTTGCATGAAAAGGAAAAACTGCAAAAGTTTTTGGGTGGTATCAAAGACATGCGGCGTCTTCCGGCGGCACTTTTTATTGTGGATCCTCGTAAGGAACGCATTGCTGTTGCCGAAGCACGAAAACTAGGCATCCCTATTGTGGCTATTGTAGATACCAACTGCGATCCCGATGAGATTGACTATATTATACCAGGTAATGATGATGCCATTAGGGCGGTTCGCCTTTTAACTGCTAAAATGGCTGAGGCTGTTCTCGAGGGCAAGCAAGGAGAACAACTTGCAGAATAAACGATCATTCAGGCGGGGGTTGTCTATAGGGAACCCCTGCCTTATTTCTTGTTTTCTTATGTTTGATTGAGCGGGGGAAAACTTGGATATAATAATATAACATGAAAAAATGCTCTGTAAAGGAGGATATTTGCAATATGTCTATATCGGCGAGTATGGTTAAAGAACTTCGTGAGCGCACCGGCGCCGGCATGATGGACTGTAAAAAGGCTCTTATTGAAACAAATGGTGATATTGAAAAAGCTGCTGATTACCTGCGCGAAAAGGGATTGGCTGCCGCAGCGAAGAAGGCTGGGCGGATAGCGGCTGAAGGCCGTGTTGAATCTTACATTCATGGTGCAGGAAGGATTGGCGTGCTGGTTGAGGTAAACTGTGAAACCGATTTTGTGGCAAAGACCGATGAATTCAAAACATTCGTGAGGGATATTGCCATGCAGATTGCCGCATCCAAGCCTGATTATGTTAGTAAAGAGGATGTCCCGTCTGAAGTGATGGAAAAAGAGCGGGCAATACTGCGGGCCCAAGCGCTAAATGAAGGCAAACCAGAAAAGATAGTCGACAAAATGGTATCAGGACGGATAGACAAATATTATAAGGAAATATGTTTGCTGGAACAACCCTTTGTGAAAGACCCGGATATCACGGTAAAACAAATGTTGACGGAAAAGATTGCCACCATTGGTGAAAATATAAGTATTAGGCGTTTTTCCCGTTTTGAGCTGGGTGAGGGGCTGCAGAAAAGACAAGACGATTTAGCTGCTGAAGTTGAAGCGGCCACCCGAAATATTTCTAATTAATAATTCTGGTAAGAGGATTTTGGAGTGTTTTGTAGAAATACCATTGAGAAACTGGAGGTTGGCTCATATGGTGGCTCCGAAATACTGGCGTATGGTTCTGAAGTTGAGCGGGGAGGCCCTGGCCGGTTCTTTGGGTTATGGGATTGATCCAGATATGGTTAATACCATAGCTAGGCAGATTAAGGGTGTAATGGAATACAGAGTGCAACTGGCGATTGTTGTGGGTGGCGGTAATATTTGGCGTGGTATTGCCGGGAGCGTTAAAGGAATGGACCGTGCCACAGCTGATTACATGGGAATGTTGGCCACAGTAATTAATTCATTGGCATTGCAGGATGCGCTGGAAAAACATGGGGTTGATACCCGTACCCAAACTGCTATTGAAATGAGAGAGGTGGCTGAGCCATATATAAGACGCCGGGCGATCAGGCATATGGAGAAGGGTAGGGTAGTTATTTTTGCGGCCGGCACCGGGAACCCATACTTTTCTACAGACACTGCTGCTGCCTTGCGGGCGGTTGAAATAGAGGCGCAGATCATTCTAATGGCAAAGCAAGTAGATGGTGTATACGATGCTGATCCGCTTAAAAAGCCGGGCGCAAAAAAGTTTGACGAGCTAACTTACATTGATATGATTAACCAGGGACTTGGCGTTATGGATTCTACAGCGGCTACTTTATGCATGGAAAATAAAATACCACTGATTGTTTTCGATTTAAATAATGAGGGCAATATCAAAAGAGCAATCTTCGGGGAAAAAATCGGAACTTATATCGGGGGGTGACTTTAATGCTAAAAGAGATCATTAATGATGCTGAAAGTAGTATGAAAAAAACTATTGACGTAGTAAAGAAAGAGTTTGCCTCTTTGCGGGCCGGGCGTGCAACTCCGGCACTCTTGGATAAAATTAGCGTTAATTATTATGGTGTGCCGACGCCTATTAACCAACTTGCTAATGTTTCTGTTCCTGAGGCTAGGCTGCTAGTAATTCAACCGTGGGACAAAGGAGTTTTGCCCGAAGTTGAGCGTGCGATTATGAAGTCCGACCTTGGTATCACACCAACTAGCGACGGTACGGTAATTAGACTGGCCATCCCCCAGCTTACTGAGGAGAGACGGGCTGATTTAGTGAAGGTGGTTAGGAAAAAAGCTGAAGAAGGACGGGTAGCAGTGCGTAATCTGCGTCGTGATACTAATGAAAAACTCAAAGTCCAGCAAAAAGACGTTAAGATGTCAGAAGATGAGTTAAAGCGCAGCCAGGACGAGGTGCAGAAACTTACTGACCGTTACGTTAAGGAAATAGACGGGCTCTTATCAACAAAGGAACAAGAGATCATGCAGGTATAATAGAAATGAGTCAATTACCTGACGTTATTGGTTTTCCTTTAGAGGAAGCTATTGAGCATTGCAAGACGATGGGATATACTGTTAATATATTACTCGCTAGGCCGGTTAGGGAGTTCTCCGGCGAGAAACTGCGAGTTGTGCGTTTTAAGTTGGTTTCAAAAAATAAAGGGGAGTTAACCGTGGTTTATGAGGATACAATGAAAGGAGGTGGGTGATGGTGGCCTATAAGATTACTGATGACTGTGTGGGTTGTGGCACTTGTAAAGATTCATGTCCAAATGAAGCAATTATTGATGATGGTGATGTATGTAGGATTGATTCGGATTTGTGTAAAGACTGCGGTGTCTGCATTGATTCCTGCCCCACGGGAGCCATTATTGAAGAGTAGTGGAACAACCCCCTCACCTATTCGAGGGGGTTATTTATATATGCCCCGGGAGGACATAGTTTAATGATTAAGAAAATCTTTGACTTTTTCCGGCACAAAAAAAAGTCTGATCAGGTGCTGGAAGCTCAAGAGTTGTTAAAAGTCATTGATAAACAAAAATTGCCCAGACACATTGCCATTATCATGGATGGCAACGGCAGGTGGGCACAGAGGCGGGGAATGCCTCGTGCATCTGGCCACCGGGCCGGAACAGAAGCTCTCAGGGATGTAATCAAGCTTTGTTGTGAGCTGAATATCCAGGTGCTAACAGTATATGCTTTCTCCACTGAAAACTGGAAAAGACCTAAAGATGAAGTTAATATCCTGATGGCGCTGTTGGTCGAATACTTAAATAAGGAAAAAAATGAATTACACCAAAATGGGGTACGGATAAATCCGATCGGTAGGTTGGAGGAATTGCCGCAACCGGCCCTAGATGCCCTGATTAAGGCTGTTGAGTTAACCCGTGAAAATAAAAATCTTATTCTTAACGTAGCCTTGAACTACGGCGGGCGAACAGAAATTATTGACGTCATACGGGCGATCGCAGCCGATGTGGAAAAAGGCTCTCTGAAAGCTAACCAGATTGATGCCAGTATGGTTTCGGAACATTTATACACTGCCGGCCAGCCTGACCCGGATTTATTAATTCGGCCTTCTGCTGATTCCCGCATAAGCAATTTTTTACTGTGGCAGTTAGCTTACACCGAATTCTGGTTTACTTCTACGCTGTGGCCTGATTTTCGGCGCGCCCATTTATTGCAGGCGCTGGTTGATTTTCAGCGGCGAGAGCGTCGTTTCGGAGGTTTAAAGTGAGATCGAACAACTGACAGGCTGGTGAAGATGTGTTATTACAAAGAGTTTTAAGCGCCCTGGTGGGCATACCCCTGATTGTACTGGTCGTTTGGCATGGTGGTTTGCCGCTGCTGTTGCTAATCGCAGTTATTATTTTTTTTGGGTTAAGGGAAATGAATGTAATGCTGTCCAATTTGGGACTGAAACCGTCGTTATGGCTAGCCTTGGCTGGAGGTTTAGTTTTAATTGTTGGCGCATATCTTTATAATGATGGTTATCCAGGGCCGACAATCACAATAATATTATTCCTTCAGCTGATCGCAACCGTGGTATTATACCCGCATTACTCATTGTTGGACAGTGCAGGTACTCTAATGGGGACTCTCTATGTGGGTCTGATGAGTTACTTTTATCTGATCAGAACTTTGCCGGACGGCTGGATTTGGCTTATTTTTATGTTTGCCTGTACCTGGAGCTGTGATACCGCAGCTTATTTTTCAGGAAAAGCTTTTGGCAAGAGAAGGCTTGCTCCGGAGTTAAGCCCCAAGAAAACGCTTGAAGGGGCTATTGGCGGCTTAATTGGCAGTCTATTAATTGCTTATATTTTTACCCTTATTTATCCTTTTTTATCTGTACTCAAATTGCTGTTATTGGGGGCTTTGTTGGGTATTGCCGCCGAGGTGGGTGACCTGCTCGAGTCTGCATTTAAAAGACAGGCCGGTGTTAAAGATTCAAGCACCTTGATACCGGGCCATGGCGGGATTCTCGACCGTTTTGACAGCGCCCTGTTTACCGCCCCGCTTGTGTATTATTACGTTAGGTTATTTATAATGGTTTGAGGAGACAATAAAATTGCCCAAGAATTTACTGATCATCATCTATATCATCCTAGCCGTTGTCCTTGCCCTTGCCGCTGTTATCTACGTACTGCCAATATTGATTCCGTTTATTATCGCCATCGTGTTTAGTTCCTTGATGGAACCGATCATCAGGCTGCTGCAGCACAGGGTGAGAATTCCCCGCGGGATGGCCACTCTCGTAGCTATGGTTGTTGTATTTGGCGGAATCGGAATCGTTTTTACCGTGATTGTATTACGACTGGTGGCGGAGTTGATGCACCTTTCGGTTTCGCTGCCTGGGGTCGTCGCAGAACTCAGGGTATATTATCAAGATCTGATTGAGAAAGCAACAGTTTTCTACATAAGTCTTCCACCAGGTGTTAACGCTTCCCTTGAACAAAGTATAAACAGCCTCGCCATGAACCTCCAGGGCTTGATCACCGGCTTTGTTAATTACATACTGCAATTTATTTCATATCTTCCCGGCACATTGACCATTCTGTTGGTGAGTGGCCTAGCTACTTATTTTTTTGCCAGGGACCGCAGCTTAATTGTTCAATTTTACTTGCGTGTTATTCCGGCCCCCTGGGGAACAAAATCTATAGAAGTAATGCGTGCAATAGCTGCTGCATTTACCAAATATATTCGTGCGCAGGCTATTTTGATTACCATTACTATCATCCTTAGTATTGCCGGGCTATCTCTAATTGGAGCCAATTACGCCGTTACTGTGGGCCTGTTAATTGGTCTATTTGACCTTATCCCTGTTCTTGGTCCGGCAACCGTCTTCTTGCCTTGGATCATCTGGTCTCTGGCTACAGGCGCCACTGGTTTAGGGATTAAACTGAGTATTTTATACATGGTTTTGGCCACGGTCAGACAGATTTTTGAAACCAAGATTGTCTCCGCTAGCCTCGGATTGCACCCGTTAGCAACGCTTATTTCAATGTATGCTGGTTTGAAAATTATGGGTTTTGCTGGTTTAGTTGTTGGTCCGATTTTGCTTATTGCTATCCAGGCTACTTTAAAAGCGGGAGTATTGAACCATAAAATAAAGTAACGTCCTTGAGAAATAAAAAATATAATTAATTTATTGGAGATTAATGTGAAAAAGATAGTTGTTCTTGGTAGTACAGGCTCAATTGGCAGGCAAACCCTGGAGGTAATTAATAGGTGGCCTGAGGAGTTTAAAATTGTTGGCCTAGCGGCAGGGGGGAACTGGCAGCTATTGGCAGAGCAGATCAGGCAGTTCCGGCCTGATGCTGCTGTCTTAGCCGGCGAGCAGGAACTGCGCTCGCTTCGTGATGCGCTAAATCCTGCCGAAACCCCGGATTTAGCTTGGGGCAAGTATGGCCTGGAAGATCTGGCCAGGTTGCCGCAGGCCGACATTGTTGTTGTTGCCGTTACTGGGGCCACCGGGATCTACCCGACTATCGCCGCTATTAGTGCCGGCAAGGTTGTGGCCCTGGCCAACAAGGAAACACTGGTTGCCGCCGGGCATCTGGTCATGGACCTGGTTGACCGTAAAAAAACCGCCCTGCTGCCTATTGACAGCGAACATTCTGCGATCTGGCAGTGTCTGGCCGGCCAGGCTAATAGCGCTGTTGAAAAAATCATCCTTACTGCCTCCGGAGGGCCTTTCCGGAATTTGAGCCTTAAGGAAATGGAAAACGTAACAGTAGCTATGGCGCTTTGTCACCCTAACTGGCAAATGGGTAATAAAATTACCATTGATTCAGCGACTTTGATGAACAAAGGTTTGGAAATAATAGAAGCAAAATGGTTGTTTGGGGTAAGCTATGAGCAAATAGAAGTGGTGGTTCACCCGCAGAGTATTATCCATTCAGCGGTTGAGTTTTTAGACGGGTCGGTGATCGCCCAAATGGGACTGCCGGATATGCGCCTGGCGATTCAGTATGCCCTAACCTATCCGGAGCGCCGGCCAGGTAACCGGCCTGGGTTAAAGCTGACCGGCTTACACAGTTTGACTTTTGAGGAGCCGGATATGAAAAAGTTCCCGTCGTTAAAACTTGCCATTGATGCTGGTAAGGCCGGTGGTACTATGCCCGCAGTGTTAAATGCTGCCAATGAAATTGCCGTTTCCTCGTTTTTAGAAGGAAAGCTTTCATTTCGGGCCATACCGGCTGTCGTCAGTGCCGTTATGGAAAAGCACCGGATCATTAACCGGCCTGGTCTTGAAGAAATTATGGAAGCGGATCGTTGGGCCAGAAAGACTGGAGCTGATTTGGGTAAAAGTTTAATTTAGCTGCTTCATCTGGATTAAACGTGGGTGGTGTTTGATAATGTTAACCTTTATCGCTTCGATATTTGTATTTGGACTGTTGATTATATTTCATGAATTTGGACACTTCACTGTGGCCAAATGGGTTGGTATTAAAGTACACGAATTCAGCCTGGGCCTCGGACCCAAGCTGTTCGGCATCCATAAAGGGGAGACCGCCTATAATTTGCGTGCCCTGCCCGTGGGTGGTTTTGTGCGCATGGCTGGGATGGATCCGGAAGAAGAGGACGAAAAAGATACTGAGCGCGGCTTTAATCAGAAAACTGTCGGGCAGCGGGCAGCCGTAATTTTTGCCGGACCGCTAATGAATTTCTTACTGGCCGTGATTCTATTGGCACTGGTTTTCGTGTTTCAGGGCGTACCGGTGAACACAACGAAGGTTCAGGAGGTTATACCTGCTTACCCTGCGGAAAAGGCTGGTATCATTACGGGGGATAAAATAGTTGCTATAAACGGTCAATATGCCGAAGCCTGGGAAGAGTTAGTAGCCATGATTAGTGAGCGACCTCATGAGCAAATTACTGTTACTGTAAAGCGGGGTGATGTCGAAAAACAGTTTAACCTCACAACTGTCAGTGATAATCAGGACGGACGAGGAATGATCGGCATTGTACCGGAATTCGGCTATCAGAAAGCAGGGCCAGTATCCGCAGTAGCCATGGGATTTGATTGGACCGGCAGAGTTACTTTAATGATCATGGACTATATTCCTAAAATGATTGTTGGACAAGAGCCGGCAGATCTCGGTGGACCGGTGCGGGTAGTTGCTGAGATTGGTAAGGCAGCACAGGTTGGGGTCTTATTTCTCATTCAGCTGGCGGCCTTTTTGAGTATCAACCTGGGATTATTTAATTTGTTCCCAATCCCTGCCCTCGATGGCAGCCGGCTTCTCTTTCTGGGCTGGGAAAAGGTATTTGGCCGGCCGGTAGACCCGGTTAAGGAAAACTACATACACCTGATTGGCTTAGGGCTATTATTGATGCTTATGGTAGTTATCACTTATAATGATATTATTCAAATATTTCTAACGCAACAGTAGGGGCAGCAATAATGAAAAGAAGACAAAGTAGACCTGTTTTTTTTGGTAAATTGCAAGTAGGTGGCGACGCTCCGGTTAGTATTCAGTCTATGACGAATACCGATACCAGGGATGTTGCCGCGACTATTTCTCAAATAAATGAGCTGGCAGCCGCTGGTTGTGAAATCATTCGGGTAGCAGTGCCTGACCAGGAGGCAGCTGGGGTTTTACCAGCTATTTTAAAAGGGATAGATATTCCATTAATTGCCGACATTCATTTTGATTATCGGTTAGCGCTGGGTGCTCTCAGGGCAGGTGTGCATGGTCTGAGGATAAACCCCGGTAATATCGGCGGCAGGGAGCAGGTAGCGGCTGTAGTGAGGGCGGCCCAGGACCGTGGTGCCCCTATCCGTATTGGGGTAAATGCTGGTTCGTTGGAAAAAGAACTGCTTGAGCGGTATGGTGGGGTGTCCGCTGCTGCGATGGTAGAGAGCGCTATGCGCCACATTGATATACTGGAGAAACTTCACTTTCATGATGTTAAGGTATCATTAAAAGCTTCCGGCATTCCTTTAATGCTGGAAGCTTACCGCCTTCTAGCGGCTCAAGTGGACTACCCCTTCCACATTGGGGTAACCGAGGCAGGAACTATACGCTCAGGGACAGTAAAGTCTGCGGTTGGGATTGGTATACTTTTAAATGAAGGAATAGGCGACACGATCAGAGTATCCTTGACCGGACACCCTTGTCATGAAATTCGGGTTGGCTATGACATCCTTAAAGCTTTGGGAATTCGGCAGCGGGGCATAGAATTAATTTCCTGCCCCACCTGTGGACGAACACAAATAGACCTAATTAAAATTGCCGGTCAGGTAGAGGAAAAGCTGCAGTTTTGGGACAAGCCGATTAAGGTGGCGGTTATGGGCTGTGTGGTAAATGGTCCGGGTGAGGCCAGAGAGGCTGACGTCGGTATTGCCGGCGGCAAAGGATCAGGTCTTATTTTCCGCAAAGGCAAGGTAATCCGGAAAGTGCCGGAAGACCAACTGTTGGAAGAATTGCTTAAAGAAATAGAATCGATATAAAAATATACCTTGGAGGAGTTTCATGCGAACAACAGAATTGTTAGCTCCAACATTAAGGGAAGTACCGGCCGAGGCGGAAGTAATTAGCCATAAGCTCTTATTAAGAGCTGGTTTTATCCGCCGGGAAACAGCAGGGGTATACACTTATTTACCTTTGGCTATGCGCGTACTGAACAAGATAAATCAGATTATTCGTGAGGAAATGGACCGCCAGGGCGGGCAGGAACTGCTGATGCCGATCATCCAGCCGGCTGAACTCTGGCAGGAATCCGGTCGCTGGGACGTTTACGGTCCTGAGTTATTTCGTCTAAAAGACCGGCACAACCGGGAATTTGCCCTGGGACCCACTCATGAAGAAATCATTACCGCTTTGGTACGGAGTGAAGTTAGCTCTTACAAGCAACTCCCACTTTTGCTCTACCAGATTCAGAACAAATACCGGGATGAGCGCCGGCCACGTTTTGGTTTGCTGCGCAGCCGGGAATTTATTATGAAAGATCTATACTCCTTTGACCGCGATGATGAAGGTTTGCAAATCAGCTACCAGAAAATGCATGAGGCCTATACGCGCATATTCCAACGCTGTGGTCTGCGCTTCCGTCCGGTGGAGGCCGATTCCGGAGCCATCGGGGGAAGTGATACACATGAATTTATGGTGCTGGCCGATTCGGGGGAGGCTGCTGTACTGTTTTGCGAGAAAGAAGAATGTGATTATGCTGCCAATGTGGAGAAAGCAGCGCAAGTTATAGTTACGGCCGGGCACGATGAAGAGCCGGAACTGCTTGCTGAGATGTCGACTCCGGGCGCGCACACGGTAGAAGAGGTTTCTTCCTTCTTAAAGGTAACCCCGCAAAAAATTATTAAGACCTTGCTTTATGAAACAGGGCTGGAAGTGGTAGCCGTGCTGGTCAGGGGTGACCGGGAGGTTAATGAAATTAAGCTGGCGAACGCCCTGGGCTGCCTGCATTTGAGTTTGGCCGGACCGGACACGGTGCGTAGTATCACCGGGGCGCAGGTAGGGTTTGCCGGACCGGTAAAGCTTAATGTTAAAATAGTGGCTGACCTGGAGGTGGCGGCCATAGTCAATGCCGTTGCCGGCGCCAACAAGGATGATACTCATTTGATCAATGTTAACCCGGCCCGCGACTTTAACATTGATGTTGTTGCCGATGTTAGGATGGTACGGGCCGGTGAACCGTGTCCGCGATGTGGGGAAGCGTTAATTGAAGCCAAAGGAATTGAAGTCGGTCAGATTTTTAAGCTTGGGGACAAGTATAGTAAAGCGCTGAGGGCTGTTTATCTGGATGAAAGCGGCCGCAGTAGGTCGCTGATCATGGGCTGTTACGGTATTGGCGTAACCCGGACAATGGCGGCGGCTATTGAGCAAAATAATGACCGGGACGGAATTATCTGGCCGGCCGCCATCGCTCCGTTTCAAGTGGTAGTGGTGCCGGTCAGTAACAAGGATGAAACACAGGTGTCTACGGCCGAAGTAGTGTATAACCGGCTGGTTGCAGCCGGGTTTGAAGCATTACTTGATGACCGGTCCGAACGTGCCGGAGTAAAATTTAAAGATGCCGACCTGATTGGTTACCCCCTGCGAGTTACTATCGGGGCCAAAGCGTTGGCTAATAAACAAGTTGAAGTCCGGGTACGTAGGACTGGTGAAGTACTGATGATTGATCAGGATGAATTGGAAAACCGTATTGGGGAGCTCCTGGGTGGGCTGTAATGGTTAAAAAGATATTGATTCTATCAGTCACTGTCGGTACTGGACACATGCGAACGGCCGAAGCCTTGCAGAAAGCAGCAGATTGTCTCTACCCGGAGATTACGGTTGAGATCCTGGATACTTTCCGCTATGCTAGCCCTTTGGTGGAAAAAGTTGTTTTGGGCACATATATAGAAATACTAAAAATGAGCCCGGCGGTATATGGCTTTTTGTATCGCCAGGCTGAACATGGTCAGCCTTTGTCCGGCCGGGGAAAGCTGGAGTTTAACCGGATTTTGAATATGCTGGCGGCGCCCAGGCTGGTTAAATATATTCAAGCATATAAACCGGAGGTAATCGTCTGCACGCACCCCTTTCCACTGGGGATTATCTCTTACATGAAAAAGAAGGGGCTTTTTACGGGGCTGGTTTTTGCCCCGATCACCGACTTTACCATTCATTCTTTTTGGGTTTTCCCGGAGGTGGATTATTATCTAGTCGGAGCGGAACAATTGCTGGAGCAGTGTGAAGAATTTGGGGTTAGCCGGGATAAAGTGCGGTTTACCGGGATACCCATAGATCCGGCCTTTGGTTTTCCCGGCAATGAAAAAGAATTAAGAGGTAAGCTTGGGTTCAAGCCTGATCTGCCCTTAATTTTGATTACGGGCGGCGGACTGGGCATGGGCGGCCTGGAAGCGGCAGTTAAGGCCTTGAGCGCATCCGCCGTTAATTGCCAGCTAATGGTTGTTACCGGTACTAACACTTTGCTGCAAGAAAAACTAGAAAAGCTCTCATCTTCCTTGTCTTGTAGTATAAAAATTTATGGTTATATTAATAATATACACCAGTTAATGGCTGCAGCAGATTTGATGGTTGGAAAAGCAGGTGGGCTTTCTTGCGCGGAGGCCATGGCGGTAGGTCTGCCAATTTTTGTTGTTGATCCGCTACCTGGACAGGAAGAAAGAAATGCGGAATTTTTAGCCGCTACGGGGGCCGGCGTAAGGGTTAAAGAACAAGATTTGGTGGCTCAGGTGCTGGCCTACCTGGCAGATAGTGACCGGTTGCTGGCGATGGCTCGCTCTGCAGTCGCCTTAGGTCGGCCCAGGGCAGCCTGTGATGCTATGAATATAATCGCTAAAGCGCTAACAAATAGTAAAGAAGTAATCTGAAAGCAGAACGACCTTGTCAACAAATGTTTTTTATGTTATACTCATAAGGAGTGGCCAAGGGGAGAAATGTGGTTTTCCAAAGAGTGGGTAACACCCACTCTTTCGTATTCTCATGGATAACTAAATGAGTGGAATATAGGAGGGGGACCCAGTGGCGGGTAATCGGGTAGTGAAATTAGTGCAACAAACGGCTTTACCCATTGTTCAGGAGGCCGGGATGGAGTTAGTTGATGTTGAGTTTGTAAAAGAGGGTGGCCGCTGGTACTTACGCATTTTTATAGATAAACCGGGTGGCATCAATCACGAGGACTGCCGGTTTGTTTCAGAAAAGATGGACCGGTTGCTTGATGAGCATAACCTGGTAGCACACGCTTATGCTTTGGAAGTATCCTCTCCCGGTATTGAAAGGCCGCTCAAACATTTAAATGATTTTAACCGGTTTGCAGACAGGTTGGCTAACATTACCACTTATACTGCGATTAACGGCCTGAAAAAGTTTCGCTGTCGCCTACAGGGCACACGCGGGGCTGCAGTGGCAATTGATATGGGAGGAGTAGACTTCTTAATTCCTTTTGAGCAGATTGCGTCAGCACGGCTGGCAGGGGATTTTAATTGTTCAGGGAGGAAGTAGAATGAATATAGAATTTTTAGAAGCCCTGAAAGACCTGGAAAAAGAAAAGGGTATTGCATTAGATGTCTTACTGGAGGCTATTGAGGCCGCGCTATTGTCCGCTTACAAGCGAAATTTCGGCTCCTTACAGAATGCCCGAGTCCATATTGATCGCGAAACCGGGGATTTTAAGGTTTATACTCAGCGCGCGGTGGTCGGGCAGGTAGAGGACCCGCGTTTGGAAATAACCGTTGAGGAAGCCCAGAAAATAAATCCCAGCTATGATCTGGACGATATTGTGGAAGATGAGGTTACCCCGCGAAATTTTGGCCGTATTGCTGCTCAAACAGCTAAGCAGGTAGTCGTTCAGAGAATTCGTGAAGCAGAAA
>JAQVOX010000031.1 GCA_028702435.1 Desulfotomaculaceae bacterium
CAAAGCACCCGCAACGCCATCGTACAGGCCCTCAGCAGGGTGATGGAGGCAAGGGACTTCACTGCACAGGGCCACGCGGAGCGCGTGCAAAACCTGGTAGCAGATATTGCTGCGGCCATCGACCTGTCCGAGCAACAAACAACCGACCTGTGCCTCCTGGCCCAGTTTCACGACATCGGTAAGATTGGCATACCAGACCGGATCCTACTTAAGGACAGCTTTCTTACCCTGGAAGAAACCGCCGAAGTGCGGCGGCATTGCGAAATCGGCTCCCGTATTGCATTGGCCGTGCCCGACCTGGTTCACATTGCCGATTTGATCCTCAAACACCACGAATGGTGGAATGGCGAGGGATACCCCTTGGGGCTAAGAGGGAAGGATATTCCCCTGGAGTGCCGCATCATGGCTATTGCCGACGCTTACGACGCTATGACCAGCGACCGCCCCTACCGGAAGGCTTTATCCCATGAGGAAGCCGTGGCCGAACTAAATAGATGTTCCAATACACAATTCGATCCTGTCCTGGTGCCGGAGTATATACGTGTAATTGAAAACCGGAATCGGCAATAGTATAGTGCAGGCTACAGTATATCACCCTTGGAAAACAGGTTTCTAGTTTTTATTTGTTTTTCCCCTATTGTTCGACAGCAAAATCATGGTTATAATGGTTAATAATAATATATAACCCAATGGTGGCAAAATCTTCTAAAAGAGGAGGTCGCACAACCACGGGGCTGTGAGGATTTCTGTTTAATAAGGGTTAGGTTATTTATTGCTGAAGTATATAGACTTAGATTATATGTAGACTTAGGTTAATGGAGATGACAGATGGAATACTTGTGGTGGGTGCTGATCTTTTTTACCGGCGCCGCCGTCGGAAGCTTCCTCAATGTTTGCATATGCCGGATGCCGGTGAATGAATCGGTGGTCTACCCACCCTCGCACTGCCCGGCCTGTGGGGAGAAATTATGGTTTGGCGACCTTGTTCCCATTTTGAGCTATCTTTTTCTAAAAGGCAGGTGCCGCTACTGCGACTGCCGGATAGCCTGGCAGTATCCAGTGGTGGAGTTTGCCACCGGATTTTTGTTTGTCCTGGCTGTGGCCAAATACGGGCTTACTATGGGTACATTGCGGACAATCGTGCTGTTTTCCATAATAATTCCGGCAATGGCTATCGACTTAAAGTATAAAATTATACCGGATCGGCTGAATTTAGCTGGGGTTCTTTTTGGTATTCCGCTAATTTGTGAGTCTAAGGAGGTTTTTATCACCCATGGCATCGGCTTTTTGGCCGGTGGAGGGCTGTTGCTCCTGATCGCGTTGGCCTCCCGGGGCGGCATGGGCGGCGGTGACATTAAACTGGTTTCGGTAATAGGCCTGCTTCTGGGGTGGAAATTGCTGCTGCCGGCGCTTTTTCTGGCGTTTCTTACCGGTGGTGTGGTGGGAATAACCATGCTTCTGGTTAAAAAAATCGGAAGGAAGGATCCGGTTCCCTTCGGACCTTACCTGGCTATCGGGGCAGTGTTGGCAGCCCTGGCGGGTGATCAAATGATCGGGTGGTACCTTGGGCTTACCGGAGCATTTTGATAATAAAACCGGGTTATATTGAGGGGGGGTGTTGTTAAGCATAATGGCGAATGAAGCCGGTGAAAGCAATTACCCTATTAATATGAACAAAATTTTAACATTAACGGTGGAGAAAAGAGCTTCCGACACCCATTTAACTGCCGGAACCCCACCCATCTTGAGGATCGATGGGGAGCTCTACCCGCTGGACTATCCGGTGATGAGCGATTTCGATGTAAAGAACCTGCTTTACTCGATCCTCAACGAAGCTCAGCAGCAAGCGCTGGAAGAGCGGTATGAGCTTGACTTCTCCTATTCCATATCGGGGGTTAGCCGTTTTCGCGGTAATATCATGCTCCAGCGCGGGAGCCTGGCGGCAGTTTTCAGAGTAGTGCCGTACACCCCCCCGCGCTTTGATGACCTTGATTTGCCGCCGGCGATAAAAGAACTGTGCTACCTGCCCCGCGGCATGGTCCTGGTTACCGGTCCCACCGGCAGCGGCAAGTCGACCACTCTCGCTGCAATGATCAACCTGATCAACCAGGAACGCTGCGTGAATATTGTTACGGTGGAGGATCCCATAGAATTCCTGCACAGGCACCAGAAGTCGATCGTCAGGCAGCGCGAGGTGGGTATGGATACCCATTCCTTTGGTGATGCCCTGCGCCACATCCTGCGTCAAGACCCGGACATCATCCTGATTGGTGAGATGCGCGATATGGAAAGCATTGCTATTGCATTGACAGCGGCTGAAACGGGCCACCTGGTTTTCTCTACCCTGCACACTCAGACGGCGCCCCTGGCCATCAGCCGGATTGTTGATGTCTTCTCGGGGCACCAGCGCGATCAGGTGCGCCAGCAGCTAGCCGATTCCCTGCGGGGGGTAGTCGCGCAGCAACTGGTGCCAAAGGCAGACGGCAAAGGGCGGGCCATTGCGGTAGAGTTAATGCTGAGCACGCCGGCGCTGCGAAGCTTGATTCGCGAAGGGAAAGAGCACCAGATCTACACGGTGATCCAAACAAGCCGCAGTATAGGGATGCAGACCATGGACCAGGCGCTGGCAAAGCTCTGCCTGAACGGTAAAATCACCCGGGAGAGGGTCTTGTTGTGCTGTGTGGACAAAGTGGAAATAAATCGCATGCTCCCGAACCAGGGCGTTAAGGCCCCCGTTCCCGGCGAAAAATTCGGCCGGGGACCGGCCTGGTGGTGAAAAACCAGCCATATAAAGTACCTTTGTGGAGGGTGGTGATTTTTCCGTGGCTGTTTTTTCCTACGAAGCGATAGACGGCTCCGGCCAGCAGGTAGCCGGACGGATCGAGGCGGAACAAGATATGACAGCCGTCGAGCGCCTGCGCAAGATGGGTTTGACGGTGGTAGATATGAACGAGGTGCGTGTTGCAGCCGGGGGAGGCTTATTTCAGTCGCGTAAAAAAGTGACCATCGGTGACCTGGCCCTGTTCAGCCGGCAGTTGGAGTCGATGCTCAACGCCGGTATTCCACTGACCCGCGTGCTTTTCACACTTGCCCGTCAGGTAGAAATCCCGAGTTTTAGGGAGGCTTTAAACGAAATAGGCCGCAATGTTGAAGGCGGTATGAGCTTTGCCGATGCCCTGGCCGCATTTCCGGGCATCTTCCCGGATGTTTATGTGAACATGATCCGTGCCGGTGAGGCCGGTGGCTCTTTGGAAATAATGCTTCAACAGCTCTCGGGCCAGCTGGAGCGGGATAAGGCGCTCCAGGACAACATTAAGTCGGCAACTTTCTACCCGAAAATGGTTTTGGGGTTTGCCCTTTTGGTCGTCATTGCCATGATGATCTTTATGGTCCCGATGTTTATGGGATTTTTGCCCAAAGATGTTAACCCGCCCCTGCTGACCAAAATCGTATTTGTTTCCTCCGATTTATTGCGTCATTATTGGTATTTATTTATCGCTGGAGCAATGGCCCTGTTTGCTGGCTCGCGGATGTTTCTCCGCAGCCCGGTGGGGGTTCGCCTCTGGGACAGGTGGAAATTCCGCACCCCGGCTTTCGGATCGCTCCTGCACAAAGCCGTGATCGCCAGGTTCTGCCGTATTCTATCAACCCTACTGTCGGGAGGGCTGCCGGTACTGCAGGCGCTGGAATACGCCGGGCCCGCGTCGGGGAACGTGCTCGTGGCTGAAGCGGTAGCCGCAGCCGGCGCCAAAATCCACGAGGGGAAGAGTATCGCCGTGCCTCTGGAGGAAAGCGGCTTATTCCCGCCGATGGTGATCCAGATGGTGTCAACCGGTGAAGAGACGGGCAATCTCTCTTCCCTGCTGTCACGCGTGGCCGGTTTTTATGAGGAAGAAGTAGCTACCATGACCAAAGGGCTGACTGCCCTGATTGAGCCTATTTTGTTAATTGCCGTGGGCATAACGGTTGGGTTAATGGTAATTGCCATGTATCTTCCAATTTTTATGCTGGTCACTCAATCAACGGGTTGATTAGAATATGGCCAGCCGTGATCAAACCACCCGACCCGAACTGGAAAATGCCATAAACTGCTACATCGCGAATAAAAGCGATAAAAGTTTGCAGGAGTTAGTCGCTGCCGGGGAGAGCCTGGTTCATCATTTTGCCCGCGTTTATTCCGGCCGGCGCAGTCCGGATGACGACCTGCTGCAGGCCGGGTACGAGGGGCTGTTAAAGGCGGTCCGGCGCTTCGACCCCGGTCGAAATGTCCGTTTTGCCACTTTTGCGTCTCACTGCATCATGGGTGAAATACGCCATGAGCTGCGGCGCAAAGCATCCGCTGACCGGCCGGGCTGGCTTTTTGACCTGCAGTCGCGAGTTTACCGGGCCATTGAGGAACATGTGCAAAGGACCGGACAGCCGCCCTCCAACCGGGAACTGGCGGAGGCGGTGAATGTGCGGGAGGAAGGCGTCACTCAGCTGCTGCGGGCAGGCACGGTCAGTTTAGAGGAACTTGACCTTTCGCGCATTAAAAATCTGCGCTATGAAAGCTTTAAATTACCGTTAGAAGACCGGATCAGCTTAATTAAGGCAATGCAAAACCTCGGCGAGCTGCAGAAGAAGGTTGTTTACTTTATTTTCTATGAGGATTTAACCCAGACTCAGGTAGCGGAAAAACTCAGGATCAGCCAGCGGCAAGTTTCCCGCTTGATGTACCGTGCTCTTAGTAAAATGAAGGAATTTTTGTCCGGTTGACTGTAAATTAAGCATATTAAGCCCATGGCGATAAGGAGTTGTGCGGCGCTTTGTCTTTGATCAAAAAACGTAGTGTGATCGGCCTGGAGATAGACACCGGTGAAGCCCGTGCGGTTGAGCTAAGCCCCGGTACCCGCGGCCCGGGAAAGATTGTTTACGAAAGGATCAACCTTCCTGACGGCGCTGTCGTTGACGGAAATGTTGCCGAGCCGGAGGTGGTAGCCGGAGCGCTTAAACAACTCTGGAGCAGCGCCGGGTTTAAATCCCGCGAGGTGGTTCTTGGGGTGGCCAACAAGGCTGTCCTGGTGCGGTTCGCCACTTTGCCGAAGGTGCCTGAAGATAAGATTGCCCGGATGATCCGGTTCCAGGCACAGGAATACTTGCCTGTGGATTTGAGCAGTACGGTTTGGGACTTTGCCGTTATAAATGAGCTTGACAGCGACAGGGGGCCCCAGGTTGAGGTTTTGCTGGTGGCGGCTATGAGGGAAATGCTGGAGGTATTTCTCTCCACTCTCTCTGCAGCTGAATTGGCGCCCCTGGATATAAATTATTCTGGCCTGGCCCTGCTGCGGATATGGCCGGCTGAAAAAAAGACCGGCGCCATCGTTATGGTGGATGTGGCCAACGGCGTCGGCAACATCCTGGTGGAGGTGGATGGTGTGCTTCGGCTGGCCCGTATGTTTTTCGCCGGCCTTCAGGATGCCGCCGTGCGGCTGGGCTGTGACTTGAGTGAGGTGGTTCCTCTGCCCGCAGCGGAAGCTGTTCAGCCCTGGCCGCAAGACATCCTGCTGGACTGGGGCGAAAACCTTGCCGATGAAATTCGTTCGTCTATCGGTTACCTGCAGATGCAAACAGGAATTATGGAGCTCGATGGAATACTGCTCAGCGGGCGTGGGACCAGGGTTGACGGCCTGGCTCAGCTATTGCAGCAAAGCCTGGGTATGCCGGTGAAAGTTCTGCACGAAGTCTTTCCCGAGCCCGATTTTGCGGTAAGCACCGGTCTTGCGCGGTACGAACTGGAGGGATGAACTTTTGAAAAACGTCAGTCTTCTCCCCCCCGAAATAAAAGCGCGGCGCCTGGCACAGCGCAGGCGTGCCCTCTATTTTATGGGAGCGGGCGGTGTGTTGCTGCTCTTCCTGGTTATTTACACCTCTTTGCTCACTATGACCCTATTGGTGCGCTCCGATACCCGCGTGCTCCGGGAGCGGCAGTCGGAATTGGAAAATATTACGGCCGGGTACAAGCAATATGAAGCGCTGGAAGCGTCGGTGGCAAAAAATAACAAGCTGCTCCGGCAGGCTATGGGGGATATACCGGAATGGCCGAACCTGATCACCGAGCTGAACAGGTGCAGGCCGCTCAACGTCTGGCTGACCGGCTTAAATGCCGCCTATCATTCCGGCACGGTGGAAAGGGCCGCAAAGAGCTCGGGTACTCAAACAGCCGCCAAAAATGCCGCGGAGAAAAACGAAATCGTGATCCAGGGCTTCGCCAACGACTACCCCGCAGTGGCTAACTGGTTTGAGGATATCCAAGATATTACCGGTTTAACCGATGTGCAGTGTCGGTTCATCGGTGAGCAAGCGCTTGACAGTAATTCATGGGTAAAGTTTGAGATAAAGGCCGGCATTCTTCCCGGTTCGCCTTTCTCCGCTGAAAGGAGTGGGTAAGGTGAATGCCAAAAAGAATCTTTCACCAGCCGACTTGATCATGTTGTTGGCCTCTTTCCTGCTTCTGGGATGTATGGTTTTTATGCTGCAGAACCAGGTCAGAGAGCTTGGCGCTGCCAGGAGCGAACTGGCCAAGCAGCAGGCAGCTGTTGCCGTCGACGAGGAAAGGTTGGGGAAGCTGATCGTTTTAAAAGGGAAATACAGCGAGCTGCAGGCGCAATGGGCCGAAACCGAGCATATGCTTCCGGACAATCCCGATGAGGATGTCCTGATCAACGAACTAAAAAGCGTTGCCAACCGCTCCGGGATGCGTTTGGTGCAGGTAAAATTCGAAGAGCGCGCCTCAAAGCAGGGCTATGTCGAGCAGCCTTTGAAATTAACCTTTGAAGGTCGCTACCATGGTATGCTCCAGATGCTGGATGACCTAAGAAGCTGCCGGCGGGTTGTTCGCGTCAACGAGGTCAAAATAGCCAAGGGGCAGCAGGATAGCCCAATTATTCAAATAGATCTCAGCGCCTGTGCTTTTTCGAAGTAGAAGGTTTTGTGCCGCAATTTTTAAAGGGGAGGGGCTCGGGCAGTGAAGTTGGAATTACAGAAAATTGACCGGGAAAAATTATTAAAGTTTATGCGGGAAGACCTGCGGCAATTTATTGAAAAAAATAAAACGCTGGTGATCCTGATCGGGGTTTTGCTGGCTGTCCTGATCATGGCGGTCGCTTTACAGGTCAAACAGGCAAAGGAAGCGCCGCTGACTACCGTGCCCGGCAAATCGGACCTTTCTAAAAGCGACATCGATGCCCAAGCGGAACCAAATTTAACCATTCTGCCCGAGACCATGCGCACCACAACAGACGGGGAGGCGCAGGGCGATCCCTTTGCCGGCCCGATGACCTTAAAGGGAATACTGCTGAGTGGCGGAACCGGTGACACGGCCATCATAGAAATCGGCAACACAACCTACGTTGTGAGAAAAGGCGACAGCCTCGGCGGTTTGTGGACGGTGGAAGCGATGAGAAAGAACTCGGTTATTTTGTTCGGGGAAGATCAAACGACCACCCTTGAGTTTAGCGGGAGGGTCAGGACCGACCGGGTCAAGACAGAGGACAAGACAAGCCAGAACAACACCAAGGAAGACGCCAAGGTTAGCGCGGAAACAAAGGGAAATCAGCCACAGCCGGGTGCCGGGGAAGAGGTGAAAAAAGAGTGAAAATCTTTAAGGCCATAATTGCTTTGGCACTGTTGTTTTCAGTGGGAACCGCAGCCCCGGCGGAAGCCTCGGAAGGCGGTCAATTTTATTATACCGAGCAATTATACAATACGGCAGCCGCTGCCGAAACAAACCGCTATAATATTTCTATTGACGTGCGCGGCGCCGACTTGCGCGATGTTCTGTCCGCCCTGGCGATGCAAATGGGTGTGACCATTTTTCTGGATGCCGAGTCTGAGGAAGTTACTTTTCAAGCAAATAATATTTCCCCCGGAGAGGCCATGGACTTGATTGTGCAGAGCAAGGGGCTGGCTTACCTGCAAAAATGGGATATCGTCGTGATCAGTGAGCCGGGAAGCCTGCAGGAGAAATATTTCACCGAAATGATCCTGACCAGGTTTGATACCGTTTTCGTCACGACGGACAAGGTGAAAGCAATGATCGATGAACTGGGCATTCCTTGTAAAAGCTTGACTTTAGACACCAGTCCCAATGTGATCTGGGTCCAGGGCTCGTCTCAGGCGCTGCAAAAAGTGCGTGAGCTGATCAATGAAGTGGATCTGGGGGGCTCCCCACAAACAGCCATACTAGAATATAGAATGGTGGAAACGGTGGAAATTGCGCCGGGCCGAGCCGTCGAACTGCTGGAAAAGGCCGGGGTTAAAATTGAGCACTACATCGAGTTGGATAATAAACTCATTGTTTTTGATCAAAATCTTATCCCCCGCTGGCCGGACGTGGAAAGAATGGTTGGCGAACTTGACACCGCCAATGCCAAGAAGCAAAAAGTATTCGTTTACGAGCTCAAGAACGTTGTCTCCAAATTCGCTGCGGAAAGACTAGAAAGTTTTGATTTTGGCCCTTTAACGGATGAGATAAAGACCGTAACCTACAACAAAGAACAGTTCAGCCGGGAAATTATGGTTATTTGTCCTCCTAATCTGGAATCTCAGGTGCGCGTCGCGCTTACTCAAATTGACCAGCCCCGGGCAAAAATAAAGCTGCCCATAAGCCGGGCCAAGGGTGATAAGGATACCAACGCGCGTGCCATTTTGCAAAGCAAGCGAGACATTTATTGTGAGTTAACCGGTATCCCGCCGGCGAGTTTCCATATATCTGACAACGTTTCGGGAAACAGTAACAAGCCGGAGTATGTTTTGTGGGTGGAGGAAACACCTGATCGGATCCAAATGCTTTTAGATATGATTGAAGTGTATGAAGGGGTGGAAGTATCCGAGCCGGTGAGCGAAGACGATAGCTCCGATGATGATTAACGGGCAATATGGTGAAAAGAGGTGAGGCGGATTGAAGCCTAAAGCCGGCGAAGGCTTTCTTGGGGATCGCCTGGTTCAATCTGGACTAATTAGCCGGGAGCAGCTGGACGAAGCCTTGCGCATACAGGGCGAGAGAAGGAAAGACGGTAAAAAGGTGTTGCTGGGCAATCTATTGGTGGAATTGGGCTATTGCGCGGAAAAAGACATCGTCCGGGTCTCCGCCGATCGCTATGGACTGCAAAGCGTCTCCCTTGAAACTTTCCCCTTAGACAGGGCCGCGGTAGACCTTTTTACGCCGGAGCTGGCCCGTCGTTACAATGCCCTGCCCCTCGCCTTCGAAAACGGCTGCTTGGTGGTAGCCATGAAACACCCGCGGGATATTGTCAGTATTGACGATATCCGCATCCTGACCGGCCATGAGATCAAGCCCGTGGTTGTATCCGACAGCGAGCTGGCCGCGATGATCGAGCGCTTTGGAATGAGGGGCGCGGTGGTGGAGCAGCTGTCGGAAGAGGACGCCCCCGCCGATAAATCGGTCTTACTCGACGAGGCAAGCGACAAACCGGCAGTTCAGCTGGCCAATCAGATTTTCGGCAACGCCCTGCGCGCCGGGGCCAGCGATATCCACATCGAGCCTCAGGAAAAGAGCCTGCGTGTCCGCTTCCGCATCGACGGCGTTCTGCATGAAATAATGCAGCCGCCCCGCCAAATGCACCCGGTCCTGGTCTCCCGGATCAAGGTCATGGCCAATATGGATATTGCCGACCGCCGCCTGCCCCAGGACGGGCGCATGACGCTGAACATCGAGGACAAGATTGTCGACGTCAGGGTGGCCACCCTGCCGACGGCCAACGGTGAAAAAATTACCATGCGGCTTCTGGACCGGTCGAGTCAGATGATTGAATTGGATAGGCTTGGGTTTGCGCCGGTGATGCTGGCCGGATACCGGAGCTGCATGAAAATGCCCTACGGTTTTATCCTGGTGACCGGCCCGACGGGAAGCGGCAAAACCACGACCCTTTACGCAACCCTGGCCGAGCTCAACTCCACGGACAAGAATACCATTACGGTGGAGGATCCGATCGAATACCGCATGGCCGGGTTAAACCAGGTCCAGATTAACCCGCGCGCGGGCCTGAGCTTTGCTTCCGGCTTGCGGTCTATCCTGCGCAATGACCCGGACATCATCATGGTGGGAGAGGTCCGCGACCACGAGACGGCCAAAATAGCCGTGGAATCGGCCCTGACCGGTCACCTGGTGCTGTCCACCCTGCACACCAACGACGCCGCCGGGGCGATTTCCCGCCTGGACGACATGGGGATTGAGCCGTTTTTAACCGCCTCTTCCCTGGTGGCCGTGGTGGCCCAGCGCCTGGCTCGCCTGCTCTGCCCCCACTGCAAGGAAAAATTTGAATTAAGCCGCAAGGAATTGGAAGCGGTCAAGGACTTTCCTCTGGAGGCTGGTGAGGAGACGGTAGCGCTCTACCGCCCCCGGGGGTGTCTGAGATGCAATAATACCGGTTTCAAAGGACGAATCGGTTTGTACGAGTTGCTGCTGTTCGATGAAAACATACGGCGGTTGACGCTGGGCAGGCGCTCCAAAAGCGAGATTGAGGAAGCGGCCATAGCCGGCGGCATGGTTCCCATGCGCAGGGACGGGATGGCTAAGGTAAAGCAGGGGCTGACTTCGTTGGAAGAGGTGCTGCGGGTGGTTGTTTAAGCGGGAAAATTTTTTTAAAATAATTGCATAAATATGTCTAAAATGGACAGCAGCTCGGTATAACCTATATGAAGGAACAAGTTAATTAACTAACCTACCATAGAAAAGGAGGTGAGAAATGTGATTGGAAAGATAGCCCATGCGCTCAGGAATCGTAAAGGCTTCACTTTGGTGGAGTTGATGGTGGTTGTGGTTATTATTGCTGTTTTGACGGCGATTGCGGTGCCGGTTTATACTTCGTCAACAAAGAAAGCGGAAAGAAGTGCTGTGGAAGCAAACCTAAGGACGATTGACGGCGCTATTAGTCAATATCAAGCTGTTAATAATGGAGCTGACCCAGATAACTTAGGTGCTTTAGTGGGTACCTACTTACAATCTGAACCTAATGGGCCGGGAACAGCGTCATATAAACTGGGTGGTGATCCGCTTCGGGCTCAGGTTACCAGTACTGAAGATGTTGGAGGCAAAACTCTTACCGCTGCATCATTACCTATTACTTGGGAGTAAGAAAATCAGAAAATCAAGGGGACAGGTACGTTGATTTAGGGTGGTCCTCTTTTTACAAGGTAAAGTGCTAAAGCTAGGGGGCCAGCCTTCCGTTTTTCGGTGGCTGGTTCCTTCTTTAAATCAGGGGGACAGGTACATTGATTTAGGAGGCATTTTGTGGTAATGTATTTCTGAGGTGAACAAAATGCCAAGAAGGGCAAGAGAAAAGAGTAAGAGCGGCATATACCATATCATGTTAAGAGGCATAAACCGGCAAGACTTATTTGAAGACGATGAGGACCGGCTGAAGTTTATTGAAACACTTGCATTTTATAAAGAAAAAAGGCTATAAGCTTTATGCATATTGTTTGATGAGTAACCATGTTCATATGCTGTTAAAAGAGGAAAGAGAACCAATTTCATTAATAATTAAACGTATAAGTTCAAGCTATGTATATTATTATAATCGGAAGTATTCACGGTGTGGACATCTTTTCCAAGAGAGATTTAATAAATAGATGGTTTATCAATAAGGCAGATTGCAAGAATTACAGGTCTTAGCTTTAATTTGGTGCAAAAACTATGAGTGAAGTGAATTTTCTTAGAAAAAGCATCGAAGAATGGGAACCGATAAACCGTGTCTCGACAGTTTTTATTAATTCTGAAAACAAACCTTAACGGGTATCTAATAAAGAAAGTTTTGTTTCGAGGAGGTATCCACTATGATTAAGTTTTTGCAATCGGCAAAAGGCATGGCCATGCCCCTGGCGCTGGTTATTATGTTTGTTGTTTCTATAGTGGGAGTTACCATTTGGCATGGTAGCGCATCCGATGCGCTGCAGGTGGAAAGAGACGAAAATAGTGCCCAAGCTTATTATTATGCTAAATCAGGCGTAGAAATAGCACTTGGTCGTATCATGGAAAATATCGGAAGTTATAAGCCTGGTGATGAAGAAGGACCATTTTATGGAAAGCTGGGAGACGCAGCTTTTTCCACAAGCCCTACTAAAGATGCAAATGGTAATGATGATTATAACATTGAGTTTAAGATCACAATGAGTACTGTTAATGGAGAAGATGAATTCTATATCCGTTCGAAAGGATATGTCAGAAGTGGAGGCGCCCGGGGTGTCCAGGCAGCCTCAAGTTCATTGGGTTATAAAATTAAAAGGGACGCCTTGGTGGCTGGCGGAATGCCGCCATTAGACATGATTTACTCACTGGAAGACATTACTTTGGACGGTAGTTCTAAGATAGTAGGAGATACCGGAACTAATTCGACAGAACGTAATAGTGTTAAGTTAGCTTGGTCCACTAATATTGAGGGAAAGCTTTTCATCGGTCCGGGTGGAGATCCGGACGCCGTGATAGATGCCAAAAATCCTTCGGGTAATTTACCTCAAGGGAGCGCGGTTTCAGCCTCTGTGCGAAACTACCCTTTGCCACAATTTCCTGAGTTTCCGACTTCCATCCCTGAGCAAGAAGACATAAGTTTATCGGGGAAAGCAAGTAAAACCATTTCGGAAGATGGCTATTTTTCTAAAATAGAAATTAAGGCTGATACAACTCTAACAATTGATACCGGCAGCGGTGACCGCATAATCAGGGTGGGAACATTGGATATGCCACAAGGTCATATTGTATTAAGAGGAACCGGCAGGCTATTTTTATATGTTGATGATTATATTTTTATGCAAGGTTCAAGCACAATTAACAATAACGGTGATTCTAATAGGGCTTTTCTCTACTATAATGGTTCCGGTGATCTTGAGTGGTCCGGAAACCAAAAGGTTTATGGTTCTGCGTATATAAATAATGCAGATCTTGCAATAGGGGGATCGGCAAGTATTACGGGTCATATTGTAAGCGGAGGGGACAGTGTAAATGTAACCGGTGGCGCTGCAGCTGATGTTAGAGCAATTTATGCCCCTTATGCTGATTTGAAACTTACCGGTAGCGGTGAAATAACCGGGGTTGTTGTAGCGAAGCGTATTAGTTTATCAGGTAATTCCCGGATTACTTACAATGATTCAATGGATTCGTATTTCTTGGAACAACTCGAATGGGGTTCGGAATCAGACTTATCTCAGGAAAACTTTCGGGTGTATGGCGAATGGACAGATTAATGAAATCATTGAGAATGCATAACGAAGATAAAGGCATGACCCTGGTAGAAGTTTTGGTAGCCATGGTCATCTTGCTCATTCTCGTGGTTGCCTTTACTTCGTTTATAGGCTGGAATTTTACAAGTATATTTATTATGGGTGAAAAAAGCAAGGCGATAGCGTCTGCCATGGAAAAAACCGATCAATTATATGCCCTGGTATGGAATGCAGGTGATCCCACTACAGCGGAATACCTTTTGAAAAATCCCGAAATGGGTTGGAAAGAAGCTTATGAGGATATATTTGATGGGACTGATGGAATTCCAGAGTATTATTATGAGAAGAGAACTGTAGAGGTGGAAGATGGCTCCTATATTTCATATGAAGAAGGCTTTGAAGTTACGGTAGTTGTTTCTTATCGAGAAGGTATGCACCATGTAGAGCTGGAGTCATTTATCAAAGAACCGGAAACAAGCTAAAAGGATTTGATGAATTTGCAGGCTAATAAGCTTCTTGATAATAAAAAGGGACTCACAATTGTCGAGCTAATGATTACCCTGGCTATACTTCTCATAGTAATCGGAGCGAGTTATTCCTTTTACTTTTACGTTGTCCGGGCTTTTGACATTGGCACAAAACAATCAGACGTCCAGCAAAACGTGCGCTTAGCAAAAAATATTATTGATAATAAAGTAAGATCGGCCAATTATATAGCAATTACCGAATCCGAACCTGAAGCAGAATGGAATCAAAAAATATATTTGGATAACGGCAAAATTATGTATGTTAAAGACGGGGATACAACCGAACTTCTTAGCGGGCTTGCTGATGGCTTTAATATGCAGATAGAATTTGAAAAAGTAGGAACCTCATTTTTGGAGATTAGTATCACCGGTGATATTAATGGAGAGCATGTATATAATATAACCTCGGAAGTTCTCATTAAAGCGATTCAAGAAAGTAAATTTGTCGGTGATACCGGGAATGTGATATATTTTAAATCATAATGGCTGCAGATACAGGGGAGCAATGATGACTGCTGATGAAATACTTTCACTTGCCTTTAAGCTCGGTGTTTCCGATGTCCACGTGACAGTTAACAGCGCCCCGGCCTTCCGCCTGCACGGCAGGCTGCTGCCTTTTGACGCGCCGGAATGGGAGGGCCGGCTCGGCGCAGAAGTTGCCGCCGCAGGCAAACTGACGCCGGAGGACACTGACCGGTTGGTTCGTCAGATTATGACGGAAACGCAATATCAGAAGTTCCAGGATATTGGTGAGTTGGACTTTTCGTATGCCATACCGGAGGTCTGTCGGTTTCGCGTTAACGCCTTCAAACAGCAGGGCAGCGTGGGTATTGTCATCCGCTTGATTAACTGGAAGGTTTTATCCCTCAAGGACCTTGGCTTGCCGGAAGTAATAGTGTCCCTTGCCCACAAGCCAAGCGGGCTGGTGCTGGTAACCGGTCCTACCGGGTGTGGTAAATCGACCACTCTGGCTGCTATGTTAGACTTGATTAACAATGAAAGACGCTACCATATCATCACCCTGGAGGATCCGATTGAATATGTGCACCGGCATAAAAAATGCATCGTCAACCAGCGTGAAGTGGGCAAAGATACCAGATCGTTTGCCAACGCGCTGCGTGCGGCCTTGCGGGAAGACCCGGATGTGATCCTGGTCGGTGAGATGCGTGATCCCGAGACAATTGGGATTGCCCTTACCGCTGCCGAGACCGGACATCTGGTCTTAGGGTCGTTGCACACCTCCAGCGCTGCCCAGACTGTCGACCGGATTATTGATGTTTTCCCGCCCCACCAGCAACAGCAGATCAAAGTCCAATTGAGTAACACTATCCAGGGTATTATCGCCCAAACGCTGATACCCAGGGAAGACAAGTCCGGCCGGGTGGTGGCGGTAGAGGTTATGATCGCCACACCGGCTGTTCGCAACCTCATCCGTGAGGGCAAGGCCTACCAAATCATCAACCAGCTTCAAACGGGCGCCAAGTTCGGTATGCTGTCCCTGGACATGGCCTTACGCAATCTTTACCTAGAGAAATTGATCAGCAAGGATGAGGCGTTGAGCCGTGCGACTGACCCGGAAATGCTGGCCAAGATGCTAAGCAATGGAAAAGTTCACGACAATAATTTGTAAATATAAAAGATATTCCGGAAAGAAGTTTCTTGTAAGGCCGCTCTTATCGGTAAGGGCGGCCTTTCTTAATTAAACTCGACTTTGAAACTTTAAAATTACACCATTATTTTTTAGCTGCTTTTAATGATAAGTTAAGACAACTTAATAAAATGGAAGCGAGGATATTCACGCAAATGCAGTTTGATACATAATTAAGATGTTTTCAGACACTGATTTGACATGTTTAGACAAAAAAGATTAACAATATTATTTTTAAAGATATAATTATCTTAATATTTATATGAAAGGGAAGATTTATAAAATATTAGAGGTAAATCATGGTTTATGTAGAAATAAACTTACAAATCAGTTAGTTATTAAAAAAAATGTCGAATATTGACCATGGAGGGTGGATGTTGTGGCTACTTTCCTCAAAACTTCCAGTAAATTATTGGGAACAGAACTGGTTGGCAGGGGTGTGATCACCAAAGATCAATTTTGGGAGGCGCTTCGTGTTCAATCACGAACCGGTGAGTTGCTAAATAAAATCTTGATTAAGCTGGGTATGGCCTCAGAAGAGGTGATCAGCGAAATTTTGGGTGTGCAGCAGATCCGGCTGGATAACCCCGATCCAGTGCTTCTGAAAACCGTACCGGAACAGATTGTCCGCAGGCATAAGGTGATCCCCCTGAGAAAAGAAGGTAACAGTCTTACGGTAGCCATGCCGGATCCTACGGACGTTCTGGCAATAGATGATCTTCGTCTGGTAATGGGATGCGAGATTGAACCGGTTCAGGCCAGCGAAAAGGATATCGCAGCAATAATTCAAAAATATTTCGGCATTCAGGAATTCGGCAGAATGTTTGAGGATTTTGAAGTGCTGACAGACCGGCAGGAACCCGAAGTCGTGGCATTAGAGGAAGAAGTTGTTTACGAGGCGCCGGTTGTACGCCTGGTAAACTCGATTTTCATTCAGGCCATAGAGCAGGAGGCCAGCGACATTCACATTGAGTCCCAGGAATACCGGGTCAGGGTTAGGTACCGGATTGACGGGATGCTCCGTGAAGTAATGTCGTTGCCTAAAAAAATTCTTCCGGCGGTAATCTCAAGGATAAAAATCATGTCCGGTATTGATATCGCGGAAAAACGAATTCCCCAGGACGGCAGGCTCCGGTTAAGATTGGGGACCAGGGAGATCGACC
>JAQVOX010000032.1 GCA_028702435.1 Desulfotomaculaceae bacterium
CAGGGAACATCCGGCGGCAAACAACTATAACAGCCTTTACAGGCCTTAATATCCAGGTCTGTCAACCTAATTAATTCTTTTTGATTGTCCGCTCCTGTGGCCTCCATCGCAGCCTTAGTTAATATCTCCGAGTTTCCCGCTGCGCGCTGTGAAGAAACAATCCCTAAGATCCGTTTCATTAGTTTCTGCTCCCTTCCGATGCACAATTACGTTCTCATCTAACTTTAGTAAGTTAATTATACTATAAATGAAGCACTTTTTCTCAAAACTAAGGAGATTTGCCCAAATTATGCCTAGTATTATTTGCGTCTGACTGAACATACTACAATTATACGGGTTCGTAATGGCCACATAAAAGCGTAGGTTATAACGGGTATCGTAATGGTTTATGGCAGTCGCAAGATTGTCATTAGTTGTGTAGATTTTCGTAATAACTGTAGCGAAGGTCATTACGGGCTTTCAAAGAAGCCTTTCTCTTAATTGAGGAAGGCTTCTTAACTATTGGCAAGCCGTCATTAGCGGCAAAAACTCATCCGTTATAAAAAGGTGTTTAATGAAGACGGCGCCGTCAGTCCGGCTATATTTAAAAAGTTGTCGATAAGTAATCACAAATTAGCATTACTTAAGGATTTTCACATAACAGGTGCGCCTGCGAGGACCGTCAAATTCACAAAAATAAATACCCTGCCAGCGACCAAGAAGCAATTTTCCGTCACGTACAATGATCATTTGGGAGGCTCCTACCGTGCTCGTTTTTAAGTGAGCGGCAGAATTGCCTTCCAGGTGCCGGTCTTTGGCATCATCCCGGGGGTAGATCTCATCGAGCCGGCGCAGGATATCTTTTTGTACATCCGGGTCTGCATTTTCGTTGATCGTTATCCCTGCTGTAGTATGGGCGGAATAAACTACGACAAGCCCGTTTTGAACATTTTCCCGCAACAGAATTTCCTCCACTTGAACCGTTATATCAAGCATTTCGTCCCGTCTTTTGGTCTGGATCATTATTTCCTGAATCATGACTTCCTCCTGTTTCAAATTGATTGCATTTATCTAAGCTCCTAATTAACCTGATCTTATCATTTCTTTTCAGCTTTCGAATTATTGCTTCCCTACGCATGGCCGTACTGCGGTCGGGATGGGCTTCCCAATAAACTAATCGCACGGGCAGTCGACTACGGGTATATCGCGCACCCTTCCCCTCATTATGTACTTTCAACCTGGCCGCTAGGTTTGTTGTCCATCCGGTATAATAGCTTCCGTCGTTACACTGCAAGATGTAAGTATATGGCATTGGCCCCCCTATTAACATTTATCCAATTCGCTACTTGGTTCCCTCTTATAATAGCATTACTTTATCTATATAACCATGCAATGTAAAGCACAAATTAATTTTACCCGTAGTTGGGAAATAAGCTATTTGTACTAGGCAGATGATTTAACAACAAATCGTTCATACTTAACGCTTAAAGATAAAGGGCTTCTAGAAACCCATTGTTTTTTGGATTCCTCGCAGCCCTTTCCATGCAATCTGCCGGTCATGGCTAGCTATGGGCACATCGAAAATCGTGGTGTAATATGGTATAATGTAGTCGTAATGAATGAGTGCATACAGTTAAGTATCTACTATAGAAAGGATGTTTCAGGATGCTAGCTTTTGAACAAGGGCCCATCAGGCCGCCCAGTGAAGCCCAAAGCCTCTTAATCAGGCTAACCCGGAACTGTCCATGGAACAAGTGCGCTTTCTGCAATGCCTACAAGGGCACGACTTTTTCAGCACGAACAGTGGCGGACAATAAAAAAGATATTGATACTATCGCAGAAATGAGCCATTTAATTACGCAATTGTCACAAGGGAACAACGGCGAACTGCAAGATCGGCTCCATGAATCAGATCAATTCCAGCTTTACCATGTTGCCAACTGGCTCTCCTACGGGGGTAAGACGGTGTTTTTGCAGGACGCCAATTCCCTGCTGCTGAAAACTGCTGATTTACTTGAAATTCTCACATATTTGAAAGAAAAGCTGCCCACGGTGGAGCGCATCACCAGTTATGCCCGCTCCACTACCTTGCTTCGGAAGAGTGTAGACGAACTGGCTCAGCTGAAACAGGCGGGGATTTCCCGCGTCCATGTGGGTTTGGAATCAGGCTGCGATGCAGTGCTGAAATTCATGGATAAGGGCATTACTGCCCAGCAGCATATTGATGCCGGCAAAAAGGTCAAAGCAGCGGGGATTTCCCTCTCTGAATACATTTTGCTGGGTTTAGGCGGGCGTAAATGGGCCGTAGAACACCCCTTTGACACTGCCGGCGTAATCAATGCCATAAACCCCGACTATATCCGCCTGCGCACCCTGGCCGTCGTTGAAAACACTCCTCTTTACACCAAAATGCAGCAGGGCGAATGGGAGGAGCAACCTGACACAAGTATCGTAGAAGAAGAAAAGATTTTTTTAGAAAACCTTAACGGCATTGACAGCCGGCTTTTAAGCGACCATTCTATGAATCTGCTGGGCGAGATCAATGGAAAACTGCCCCATGATAAGCCGGCCATGCTTCGTGTTATTGACAGTTTTCTGGCCCTCCCTGAGGAAGAAAAGAACAACTTCATCCTGGGGAAAAGGTGGGGCTTGTACAACGGGCTTGGTGACTTGCAAGACCCCTCTCGTCATGAGCAGGTTAAGAATATCTTGCGTGAACTGCAAAGCCGGGGCACGCTTGAGGCAACCATTGCTAACTTGAAATACCAGATGGTCCGGGTATAAAAAGTTGAAGAACTAAACCGCTATTAATTCAACTTTCCTAATGCCCGCCGGTAATCATTAGCCCCACTATTACTTTCCACTCTTAACATAACCAGGGTAATAAGTCGCCCCTTCAACCATATACTGTTAAAAGGGGTGATTTTATGTACTGTGACTTCTCTAACCTTTACGGTGTTGTTTTAGCATGTTGTGGAACTTTGAACCATCATAATGTTATTCCAAATTAAATACCACAATTAGCAGCATTTTAAACTTTTTGATAGCCATCAAAGAATGGGGAATACCGGCTGGCATTACAATTGTTTCTCCTTTTTTAACGTTAAACTTTTCTTCTCCGATAGTAATCTCTGATTGACCGTCAAGCACGTAAACAAGGGCATCACCGCCGGAAGAATGAGAACTAATCTCTTCCCCTTCATCAAAAGCGAATAATGTGATACTTACAGGCTTTCCTTGAGCAAGTGTTCTACTAACCACCTGGCCCTCTTGATATTCAACTAATGATGCCATCTCTAAAATCTTGGAGAAATCTATATTTTTTATAAAATGTTGCGCCATTTTGTCAGCCCCAACCTTTCATTTTATTTTTTATAACTACTTTTACATATCATAGATTATAATTTTTGCAATTTCAAGTAATGCAAGTAATAAAAATGCTATTCAATGGTCAACAAATGTAAGCTCATTTTTTACTCTCCCTGGCTGATACGGTATTATTTAAATTCCTTATTTCTAATGTATTTGTTAGTTTTTGTTGATCTAATCTTAAAATGATTTAAAGAGGATACAAAAGGTGTAAGTTTTGTATAACCATAGTTTCTGGTGTCGAAATCTGGATACCTTTTGTTAAGAGTGCTACCTAATTTCCCTAAATGAGCCCAGCCGTCTTCATCTGAAATCTCGGTAATAATAGTTTTAATAGCATCTATTATTTTATCTATACTAGTCATGCCAACTTTTGGTTCGTCTTTAATAATTTTAGTTTCCGTTGGTTTCGACGCCATTGAAACTAATACTTCAAGATATTTAAATTGCTCGCAAGCTGATATGAACGGTGTAGGAGTTTTCTTTTCTCCCATCCCAATAACATACATACCGGCTTCTCTTAAACGAGATGCTAACTTAGTAAAGTCACTATCACTTGACACAATGCAAAACCCATCAACATTATTTGAGTAGAGTATATCCATGGCATCAATTATCAATGCTGCATCGGTTGAATTTTTACCTGTGGTATAGCTATATTGTTGTATTGGAGTAATAGAATAATTAAGCAATACATTCTTCCATGAAGCAAGTTGCGGTTTGGTCCAATCCCCGTAAATTCTTTTATAAGTTGGTATTCCGTGATTAGAAATTTCATCAATTATGTACTTAATATATCTATCAGATACATTGTCAGCATCAATTAATACAGCAATTTTCTTATCATTTTCCATTATTTATCTCCTCAAATTGAATGCAGAGTAATGATCGCGATCTGAGGTCTACAAAAAAAACGAAACGGTAACAGAGTTGTCCCCACCCCCCAGGTGGTATAGAGCAGTAAATTCCCTATATTATATAAACCGGAATGATACTTTCGACCGAGCCTGGTTGTAATGAGCGGCCCTATGTATGGCAGGCGGACTTGCCCGCCGTGGCTGTGCCCGGATAGCTGCAGGCTAACCGGGCAACTGGCGGCCCTGTCAGCAAAGTCAGGTTCGTGAACCAGCAAGATGCTGCAGGCCTCCGCCGGGATTCCGGCCATTGCTTTGACCAGATCCGGCCTGCCTTTTAAAACATCCGCAAGGCCGACTATAAAAAGCCGGCCACTCTTTTTTTCTAAAACCGCATGCTCATTAATTAGGACACGAAAGCCACCCTGTTCAAACGTCCGGCTAACGTATTTTCTTCCAGCCCGGCAATCGTGATTGCCTAAAACGGCAAACTTACCTGAGGGGGCTTTTAATCTGCGTAAGATTAGCGCCGCTTCCAACAGTACACCCTTACCGGCATAAGCGCTCAGAAAATCACCGGTAAAACAAATTATGTCCGGGTGCTCGCGGTTAATTAGCTCAACCACACCCGACAATCGCTTTGGTGAATAAAAGATGCCCAGGTGGACATCACTAAACAGGGCTATGCGCAGCCCGGCGCAAGAGCGGGGCAACATTGAAAGTGATACGCTTACCTTCCGGACCTCCAGCCTGAACCGTTCAATGGCAAAGGCATAAAATCCAATTAACAAAACTCCGGCCCCGAAAAACCAAATCAATGGGAGGGATACCACAATATCATTCATTTTAACAAATCCACTCCCAGGCAATAAAAGTAATCAAATATATGCAAACTATTTATGCCTTCCTCAATTTCATTAAAACCTGACAGATCTTTGAAATAGCTTATCATTTTTTCCTATAGTCCTTCAAGCGGTTTTTGAATTTTTAGAAACTATTTAAATTCAACGGAAAAAAGCTGCCGGTCATCGGCATGAGCAATTTCATCCTTTATTATTGGTCGCCTAGCTGTGATGATCAGGCTGCTCCCGTCCTTTTCCCAGATGCTTTGATGTAATTCATTGGTTTCGTTATATCTAAACCGCGGGGGGTTGGCCAATCGCGCATTACTTAAACCCTGCAGTACATCAGCCAGGCACGGTGGGCCGTTTACCGTTACTTTCAACCCCCCAGTGTTAAGCTGACCTAAATAATCGTCAGCCACAAGAGCCATACGCACGCCCAGCAATAACTCGGCACATTGCTCCTGGTGGTGCATCATAGCCTGTTTCATGAAAATTTTCTGGCGCATTTCTCTTTTTAGCGGGCGAATGTATGGTGTAGACGGAGAGAAAACGACTTCCTGCTCGTAATACGGTTTGATGTCCAGCACAGGGGTGCCATCTAAAGCATCCAACCCGCTGACCCAAACATGGTTGTCTTCCACCCGCTCCAAGCGGACCAGCGACATGGCAATCGGATTGGGCCGGCCTGCGGAATGCAGGGAAAAAACACCATATTCCGGCAGGGTGGAATTAACCTTTCCCGGAACAACTTTCAGGAAATCACGCCCCGCTTGATGAAACCACATTAGAATCCACAGGTGTGAGTTTTCCTCAATACGCAATAACCCGTCTTTATATTCAGGGAATATTTCGATTTGGGCGTTTCCTCCCGTAACCGGCACCTGGTCTAGTGTCTTGTAATCCGACTTAATAATTCCAATTGGTTTGATGTTAATCATTTCGGTTTCATTACCTGTCACTTTAGCACATCCTTTCTCTATACATATAATATCATTATTCATGCGCCATACGAGAGGTCTTTGCCAGCACCCGCACCGGTTACCCGCCTGAGCAACGGTTTGGATTTTTTTGCCTAAAACGGACTCGCAGGCCGTAGGCCGGTGGAAAGTGCACTTGTCGGAACAGAAATACCAAACCAGGACATGCTTTTTGCGATTCTTGGCCGGACTATCCGTTCATTTGCCCCTTGTATAGCCTTGTGCTACCCATCCCTTGACTGCAAGCATATCTCGAAAAGCATGATAGTATCCTAATTCATAAGAACTTTAACCGTCTCTTATGCTGCCGGGTAGGGCCAGCAGGTTTTTGACAGCTTCCTCGCACAATTCCTCCGTCAGCCAGGCGTTGTTTGCAAAGAGGGCTTTTTTGAGATAGCGCGTCAGGACAATTCCTTATACGTTTTTCTGCCCAGGGTGCCATCCTGGCCGAGAACCTCTTTATTATAGGCAAAAACAACATCCCAGCCCAAAGCATCCTGCAGCAGGCTGCCGGCGCTGTTTTGGACTAAAACGTTCTCCGAATATTCCCAGCTCATATGTACACACCCTCCCTTAATACACTTCAATTATCTTTAAATATCTTCTGTTTCTTAGAATTTTACATTATGGACGGATAGCCAATCTCTTGATAATTACATCAATGTATAATAATGGATAGCAATGTGTAATCTTACCCAAGGCCGCGTGCTTTTTTTGTATTATGGCCAGTGGGATTCCACATCACTCTCGGCAGCAAACCTCCCATGTCTTCCTGGGTCTATGCCCTAAATTCCTTCGTCCTGCCTATCCAAGAGGTGGAACGTCAGTCATGCTTCTAGACCGGATCTATGTCCTCATGGTGAAATTCAACCTGACTGTCCCGACTCTCCGTTTTCAAAGTACGTTCAAAGTCTATGGATAATTATTGGGACATTCACATTTCGTCTGGATGGCTGCGGCACTTTCCACTTGGCGAAAATGTGCTCTTGTTTTACTATCGTTTGTTAGGTGTCTCCAGGCGCCTTTATGCTGCTGCTTTCATCGACTGTTGAATGCCGCCCATCATCTTCTCTGGATTGTAGTCAACACCACTGCTCAGAATAGCGTAGAATACCCGGATGAGCTTGCCACAGAGGGCGATAATGGACTGCATCTTGTTTAGTGGGTTCTTTTCCCTTGTCAGGTTGCGGTGGTGTAGTTCCCGGAACTCCGGGTTATTACCCAGGATGGCAATCATAGTCATGAACAGACCATGCCGTAATCGCTTCCGCCCCCGGTGACTGATCGTGGTCTTCCCTTTGTGCTTGCCGGAGCTGTTCTCTACCAGGTTGTACCCGGCTAGTTTTTGTATCTGGCGCGGGTGTTCGAACCTGTGGATATCCCCGGTTTCACCGACAAAAGTTGCAGCCGTAACAAACCCAACTCCTTTAATCCCCAGCAGTTTGTCCGCGTTAGGCACCTGAAGCAACAGTTCCCACATCATTTGTTCCAATTGCTCCATCTGCCCATGATACAATTTGTATTCTGCCAGCAGATTCTGCAGGCCGGCTTCTGAAGCTACATGACCGGTGGTTCTGCCGATGCTATTTGATGCCGCTTTTACTAGCGCTTGCGCTCTTTTCATACCTATGGAGCGCTTCACAACTGTCCTCCAAGTAGCTAATATTTTGTCTGCGCCTGCCTCCCTGGCGATTGAGGTGGTCTCCCAATGTGAACCAGTAGTGTCCAGTGGGCTCGAAGCCGGCAATGACTTCTGTCTTACCTTGCTGCCTACATATGTCTTGCATCCACCGGTCCAGGAGTTCAAATCCTCCCGCAGTGTTGCTAAATATCAGCAGCTTGGCCAGTTCAATCCCTCTGTAATCAAAGGCTCTAGCATAGTGGATTTCCTTCCCAATGTCGATTCCGACCACTAGGGTTTCAATTTTTATTTGCGAAATCTTCTCATTTTGTGTACGCTTCATATAGAGGCGCCTCCTCAATTTGGTTTTGTGCCTTTCTTTGCCTGATCAGCACATTACCATTGTATTGATGGGCGTCTCGTTTTTCAAAGGTCATTTTCAATAATTACAGGAATGCTCCTATGGGCGCTCAAGAAGTTGTCTTTGCTTACCGTGTAGAAGGAGCCGCTCTGATCGGAACGGTAACGTTCGCCGGAAACACCGTAGAGGTTGAAAATGGGAAAGCGACACAAGATGGGTTTACACACCAATATAAAATGAAATCTCCTATGGGGAAAGTAAATATACAAGTCAATGGCAAAGTCGAAGGCGAAAAATTTTGGGGCAACCTCAAAACACCCATGGGTAGTTTACCTTTTTAAGCAACAAGGGTGTAAAACAATTGAGCAGGAGTTCGTACAGTCTAACGGAAAACCGCCTTCTCTTAAAAGGCGGTTTTCCAAACTTTATCAATTAAATAATAGTGTCAGTGAAAGGAGTCGTACCTATGAAAAGCTTTATTATCAAGAATAACCTTTATCTGATAACCGCACTGGGAGTTATAGTCGCCATTTTTACGGTTATAAACTGGTCTACGATGCCAGTTTTACAACGGATGGTAGGTTTGTTCTTCTTCGCAATAGTTTTGCATTTGTGGGAGGAGGGTAAGTTCCCGGGTGGTTTTACAGAGATGATCACAGATAAGTTAAACTTCACCGCTAGTAATCGGCATTTTGGGGAAACTGTTACCGCTTCTTATGTTCTGTTTATCACTCTTGTTCCTCTATTCTTCCCCAAAGTAGCCTTTTTGTCCATAGCCCCCATGATGCTCGGCATTCTTGAGGTAGTCGCTCATTTGGGTATGATTAAAATGTTCAATTTGAAACGTTTCTACTCGCCCGGACTTCTAACTTCGGTAGTGGTGCTGTTGCCTATCTCGGTCTACACTATTGCCTATGCAGCGCAAAACAACCTGATGCATCCAGTGTCATGGCTGTATTCCTTCATATACATGGTTATAGGCTTAATGTCAGCTCAGCAAATTGTTGTGAGAACGAGTGGCGTGAAGTATACCGACTTTCTAAAGAATGTTAGGGCTACCATATTTCCTAAAAAGAAGTAAGAACAGCAAAGAGTGGTGGAGTGAGCTTTGCTACCGGCCGGCTGGTTATGCCTGGCTATCTCGTATTGGCCGTGACAGTCTCTTCTTACCTATACAAGAAATTAGCCAGAATGGTTGTTTAAGGTTTAAGAAAATACTGCTATAGTATATCATAGGTTGGATAGACGAAATCAAGCAGCAGTTTCTTCAATACTCAACCAGTCAGCATTTTTGCAGGCAAAATACTTCCGGCCAATATAGAGGCATCCCCAGCCTTAATTAACAGGTTTGGCAATGGATAAATTATGACTGTGGTAAAGTGATAGATCTACAATCAATATACCTAAAGACAGGAAATTATGCTTATAAATCCATTGAATTCAGCAAATCTCTTAATGCAATTAAATCTTCTTTGGACAGAGTAATCCCCTTACTCATTTTCTCATGCTCAGGTGACCATTCCCGGATATCATACTTTGGGTCACGATTATTCCAACTAATAAGATTGATTTCCTTTTTCCAGCCTTTTAAACCTTCTGACAAAACACCGACTTCCTTGACTATTTCAAATTTAATCTCGGCCATGTCAAATCCCCCTAAAATAATTAACTTTATAATATAATGCACAGCACTATTTATCAAATACCTCGTAGACTAAATGCTCAAACTCGGCAAACTCTGGTGATTGTGGCAGCGGTGCTCTGCAACATAGTTGTCGTCGATGTATTTCTCAATTGCGGAAAAAAGTCTTTCACTCAAAACGATGGACTTCCGATCATAAACAACTAAATAAACAGTCATCTCGTGGCTCAGCAGGAACTCACTGGCGGCTGAAATGGCAATCTGTAAAGCCTTTCTTGCCGATATATGTAATGGACGTGGTCAAGTTGTCCACGTGACCAGGATTTAAAAAACAATTCCCATTGGCATGATGGTCTCATCAACCTGCTTGGATGTGGGCAGAAAAATCGATACCGGCTGCCTGCGATTCACCTAGTCAGGGACGCACTTGCCGCCGGTGGTTTTATCCAACTGCGGAATTTCCGCAGTTCTTTCCATTAAAATTATAAAGGGCAGCTGCTAATCCTGCTCAGCCCTGCCCGCCTGGCTGTGTCAACAGCTGCCTTAAATTCTTTACGGGTGATCCGCCTGCTCAACTCAGGATATTTAGAGGCATTAAAGGCAGGATAATACTGGTCCATAATATTGATAAAGGTAGTTTTAGAAACCTCTTCAGCCAGAAACTCGAAAACTTTTTGACTGATAACCATATTTCAAAGCAACATCCGTTACTTTTTCTCCATGTAATAAATCCTTATTTGCTTCCGCGACCGCGCCATAGCGCAAAGCGAAACTTTAATACAGGAGCTTAAGGTCTATTATGACAGTGATTATTAATTGCGCATTGGTTGAAAAGTTAACAATTTCATGGTAAAATTACCGCTGACAGTTCGGTTATCAGACTAACTGTAATAAGATTTTTTAAGGAGTCGCTAGATGAAAAATAACAACATTTTGGAGATTGTAGACTAACCGGGAGGTTTGCGACAATCTCAAGCACAAACCTCCCGAAAGGTTAGATTTTACTTTTAGGAGGAATGATTGCATGAAACGAGAAAAAATCGAATGGTTACAGATAAATAAGACGGTAAAAATCAGAAACGAAGTGGAAACTGATTATAAGAAAGTTGAAGAAGTTACAAGGAGGGCTTTTTGGAATTTATATGTTCCAGGATGCATTGAACACTATTTAGTTCATGTTATGCGTTCTCACAAAGACTTTCTGCCAGAATTAGATTTTGTGATTGAAGTTGACAATCAAGTCATTGGAAATATCATGTACACAAAAGCAAGTCTGGTTGATGAGTCTGGGGAAGAAAAAGAAATCCTTACCTTCGGTCCTGTTTGTATTATGCCGGAATACCAAAGAATGGGTTACGGAAAAATGCTTATGGAGCATTCTTTTAAACAAGCGGTTGCACTTGGCTACGATGTGATTGTAATATTTGGAAACCCAAACAATTATGTAAGCCGTGGCTTTAAGAGTTGTAAAAAATACAATGTTTGTCTTGAGAATGGAACATACCCAGCGGCAATGATGGTAAAAGAACTGAAGCCGGAAGCCTTGGACGGAAGGAAATGGGTTTACTATGACAGCCCGGTGATGAAGATAGACGAACAAGAAGCGCAACACTTTGATGAGAGTCTGGAAAAAATGGAGAAGAAATTCCAGCCAAGTCAAGAGGAATTTTATATTAACAGTCATTCCTTTGTACAGTAAGTTTCCTTTGGTAGTATAAGGATAAACTTTACTTCTGATTCATCGGAACAATTAACTAAAAACATTTATGGAAAGCGTCTGGAAACAGGCGCTTTTTCTATACTATTTTTAAGGAGGTAACTGCCCCTGAGGGATTATTTACAAGGCAGACGATGTATGGTGTGGGTCTTGCCCGGAGACAAGCACCCTGCCATCTTTAAGGATTGGAGGGTCATTTAAGTCATCATTAATTTATCCTTTCAAAGGGTGGTCTTAGTGAAAACTAGGGGTGGCTATTCCCTCCTCAGCGCCTCAATCGGGTTCAGCCTGGCGGCCTTGTTGGCAGGCAGGAGTCCGAAGATCACGCCGATGGCGCCGGAAAACGCAAAAGCCAGCAGTGCCGTCCACCAGGACACCAGCGGCGGCCATTTGGCCAGCTTAGCGATCAGATAGGCCCCGCCGGCGCCTAAAGCCATGCCGATGATGCCGCCCAAAAGACACAGCATAATCGATTCGATCAGGAACTGAACCAGGATGTCCCTGCGTGTAGCCCCAAGCGCCATGCGAATGCCGATTTCCCTGGTGCGCTCGGTCACTGAAACCAGCATGATGTTCATTACCCCGATGCCGCCAACAAATAGTGAAATCCCTGCAATGGCGCCGATCACCAGGGTCATTATGCCGGTGATCTTGTTGGCTGCCTGCATCTCCTGCTCCATGCTCACACTGGTGTATTTGCCGGGCGTCTGATGCCGCCGCTCCAGCAATTTAACGGCCTGGCCCATGGCCTCATTTACATTTTCCTTTGCAGAGGTGCTGCCCTCCAGTTCCTGCACCTGGGAGTTGAACATCACCTGCCAGGTACTAATGGGGATATAGAGCCTGGGGTTTTCACTAAAACCCAGGGCAGATTCGCCCTTGGCCACCACACCCACCACCAGGAAAGGAGTATTGGCTATAGTTATTTTATTTGCCAGCGCACTCGCCCGGCCAAAGACCTGTACGGCCAATTCCTCGTCAAGCACGGCTACCCGGCGCTCACCCGCATCGTCTTCCTCGGTAAAGAAATGACCTTCCTTCATGTTAAACTTCCGGATATAAGAATAATCGGAAGACACTCCGATCACCTGGGCTAACTTTTGGTCCTTAGGCCCTCTGATGTCACTCATGATTTGATTCACGGGAGAAAGGTGGGTGACCTCAGGCACCTTATCCTTGATCGCCGCCACGTCACTCAAATCAAATTCCCGGCCCGTGACCTGCTTGTCGCTGCGCCAGTCCACGAAGATGGCGAATATGTTGGTGACCATCTTTTCCATTTCGGACATTAGAACTGCCCTTCCGCCCTGCCCGATGGCCACCACCGCGATCACGGCGGCGATTCCGATCACTATGCCCAGGGTGGTTAAAAAAGAACGCAGCTTGCTGGTCATGATCCCTTCCAGGGCTACCCTGACGCTCTCCAGCAGGTTCATCCGCACTCCTCCCCGCTTTCAATAATACCGGGGGACTGACCCGCCGGCATATTCGCGTTGAGCAGTTCCCTGGCATCCAGGGGAGCTGACACATTTTCATCGTCAACCAGGCGCCCGTCCCGGAAATAAACAATTCTGGCAGTATGCAGGCCAATCTCCCGCTCGTGGGTGACGAGGACGATGGTGGCCCCACCCCGGTTCAACTCCTGGAATATAGCCATAATTTCCTCTCCCGAGCGGGTGTCCAGGTTTCCGGTGGGCTCGTCTGCCAGGATTACGGCGGGGTTGTTTACCAGCGCCCGGGCGATGGAAACACGCTGGATCTGGCCGCCGGACAGCTCGCTTGGCCGATGGCTCATTCTTTCTTTCAGGCCTACCCGCTCCAGCGCTTGTACGGCCCGCCTTGCTCTTTCGCGAGGAGCGATCCCGGCGTAGATCATGGGCAGTTCAACGTTGCGCATGGCAGTCATGCGGGGCAGCAGGTTGAAAGCCTGAAACACAAACCCGATCTTCAAATTGCGCACCTGCGCCTGCTCAGTGTCGCTCATGCCGCTGACTTCCATGCCGTCCAGCTGATAGGAGCCGGAAGTCAGGGTGTCCAAACAGCCCAGCAGGTTCATAAGAGTGGATTTACCCGATCCGGAAGGACCCATCACAGCAACGAACTCTCCCGGTCTAATACTCAGATTTACATCAGCCAGGGCTACCACTTGTTGCGTGCCGGCCTGATATACTTTACCGAGGTTTATTACCTTGATCATGTCGCGTTAGCCTCCCCTTTAACCGGGGAATTTCCGGTCATCTCTTTCACCCGGCTGCCGTCCAGCAGCTCTTTGCCGGGACTGATGACAACTATTTCACCTTCTGACAGCCCTGACAATATTTCCGTAGACAGCGCCGTATCGACCCCGATAATAACGTCTTTCAGCCTGGCCACCTGGTTTTCCACCACGAAAACCTTTTTGGCTCCCTCTATTTCCACAACAGCTTCATAGGGCACAACCAGCGTCATGTCCCTGTCCACCGCAGTAATGCTTAAGTCCACCGTGTACCCCGGGCGAAGCCCCTCCGGGTCACCTTCTATTTTTATAATCACCGGCACCTCGATCTGGCTGCCCCGCTCCGCGGTCTTCGACTCCACCGCGCCGGGGGAAACACTCTGCAATATACCGCTGTACTCCCGGCCGGGCTGGGCCGCGGTGGTGACCTTAACCTTCTGGCCGGGCTTGAGTTTGCCGCTGTCACCCTCACTCACCCCGCCCGTCACCTCCAGCAGCCCGGTGTCGCCAATGGTAATCAACCTTGTTCCCGGTTGGACATAGTCCCCCAAAGCCACTTCCACCGCAGTTACGATACCGTCCATTTCCGCGCGCAGCACGGTCTTGTTCAGCTTGTTTTCCTCTTGCTCAAACCGGTAGCGGGCTTGTTCAATTTGTGCCTTTAGCGCGGTCAGCTCATGGCCGGCCGGGCCGGATTCCTTCATTTTCAGTTTTTCTCCGGCTATTTTAAATTCAGCTTCCCTGCCGGCCAGATCAAGCTCCGCATCATCGAATTCCTTGGCGTTCAGCGCCCCCTGTTCATACAATAACTTTTTGCGTTCATAATTTTTTTGAGCATTGCGGTAATCGGCCTCCGCCCGCCGGTAATTTGCCCTTTCCTGGGCTATTTCCTCTTCCCGGGGATAAATTGACTTGTTTAAATTAGCTTCTTGGGCAATAAAGCTTGCCTTCGCCTCATTATAATCGTCCTCAATCTCGTCGGCATTCAAAAGGCCAAGAACTTGTCCCTTGCTCACCCGGTCGCCTGGTGAAACCTTAAGTTCCTGAACCGTGGTGCCGGTAAAAGAGTATAACTCCTGTTTTGCGCACAGCCTGACCCTGCCGGAGGCAAAAACATTATCCTGGATGGGCTTGGCCTCAACTACAGCTGTTTTCACCGGGACACCGGCCTGTCCTTTATCTTTCGCTATGTACAGAACGGCTGCCGAAACGACCAGGCCAAGGATAAGCACTTTATTACAACCAGAAAAGAATCCTTCTTCTGGGCACCGCATTTATAATTATCAAGATATTATAACCTTACAAAAAATTATAAGGTAGAGTAGACCCTGGCATTAAGTCTTTAGGCCATGCCTATCAGTTTCTCCCCGTTTCCTGATGGGAGTGCCTCACTAGCCCAGCCATGTTCAGAATGCCAGTAGCCCCTCATCTAACCGTACGTGAGGTTTTCCCTCATACGGCTATCCGACACCATTAGCGTAAGGCTTTCACAGGTGCGCCATTGATAAGACAATATAACCCCATCTTACGTAAGGTTATGTAGACCCCCGGTTTAAAGGCCTTGCTGTATCTCTGGCTGGTCTTTCTACCAACACGATAAAATCGCCCAGTAACATAAAAGTTTAGATCCCAGAATATTCGAATGATATTAGTTAGTTTAAAATAATTCTTCCAGCCTCTTAATATCGGGTTTATTTCTTCAATGATTCCTTTGATTCCACGATATAACCTTTCTCGTGAAATAACCTCGCGCATTTTCTCTCGTAGTCGTGCAATTGCTTTATCGGTCGGCTTAAGCGTTATGCTGCGGCCAGAACCACGGCTGATGCTTTTGTTACTGACCGCCGGTGTAAAATTTATGAAAAATTTTCCGTACCGGTTTTTCGACCGCCTGGGTCTAAAAGTATACCCGAGAAAGTCAAATTTTGTTTCCGGATAGTTTTGTCTACGGTCATCGTCTTTACAGTATACAATCCTCGTTTTATCCGGGTGTAATTCCAGGCCACATTTTTCAAATCGACTATTCAGCTTGTCGAGCAATCTGGTAGCCTCTTCCTTAGTGCGACAGTGCGCCACACCATCATCTGCATATCTTGCCCATGGATTTTGAGTGTATTTCCTCTCCATCCATTTATCAAAGGCATAGTGCAAAAATAAGTTTGCCAGGACAGGACTTATGACACCGCCTTATGCAAAGCTTTGCATTTCCCGCCCTGGGGCGTACCTTGAAAGTTTTTCCTACCCTGCTTCGGACCGCCGGGTTCTACTACAGGTGCTTCTAGCCATTTCTTAATTAGGCGCAGTACTTTACTGTCTGATATTCGTTCAGCGCAAGTGTTCATAATGAGCTGATGCGATATTCTATCAAAACATTTTGTTAAATCAGCATCGTAGACTGCAGTGAATCCTTGCTGTATATTGTCTTTAATAGCTCCAATGGCTTGATGCGCACTGCGTTTTGGCCGAAAACCATACGAGCAGTCTAGGAAATCTGCCTCGAAAACTGGTTGCATTACGATAAGACAGGCCATCTGGACTACTCTATCCTTTATAGAGGGAATACCCAGCGGGCGTTGGCTACCATCAGGCTTAGGTATATAAACTCTCCTAACAGGCATCGGTTTGTATGTTTCGTTGCGGAGTTCGTCAGAGATTTCTTTTAGAAATAGCCCTATCCCGATTTTTGTTTCGATGTCCTTAAAGCTCTGCCCATCCACACCAGGGGCACCTTTATTTGCCCGGCACTGCTGCCATGCGTACTGAAGAACATCATCCCGGTACAGTTTGTCGTAGAGGCTGTAAAACTTAAATGTTGCTTCCTGTTTGGCCTTGACGTATAGTTTGCGCTGAAAGTTTCGGACTTTTTCTTCTGGTGACTGTGATAGCGATTGCAATCAGTCATCCTCCCATCATGCAAACATTGGTGAAGCAGTGCCCCTTTTCTCTGA
>JAQVOX010000145.1 GCA_028702435.1 Desulfotomaculaceae bacterium
TAGCAAAGAGGGGAGGTTGTTATGGATAAGATCAATTCAGCTTACGAAAAAGCTTTAGAACGTTTTAAGCAAAGAAAGCAAGTACCAAAATCGGAAATCGATAAGTTGGAATATAAACCAGCAGGTTGTGCAATAGCTGCTAAATTTCTTAAAGAAAAAAACTTCGACATTGTTGCTGAAGTTAAAAAACATCCGGGAGAATTTAAACAGTATATATTACAAGGTATTCAAGAGACTTTATTGAAAAATATACTGCTACCAACCAATAAATCTACCCAGGAAAAGAATAATAAGGCAATAGAAGGAATTTTTTTTATTAAAAAAGATAACCCGGCAGTAAAAGAGATTTTAGGCGAGATGGAACATCTTTTAAAATATTATGAACAAGTTTCGACTAAGGCCTATAGTCAGTTTAAAGAAAATTTTGCTGCCAGGATTCGCGCCAGAATACAATCGATGGATAAATCAGAAATGGGAAGGCTGGAAATAAATTCGGAAAAGCAGCTGGCTTCCGGGAAGAATGGCTGAAGGTGCTTAGTCGTTTAAATGCCCAATATGACAAATTACTGGCTGAACAGAAGGATAAACTAGCCAGATTAAGGTGATATAATATTAAGACCGTGTAATTAAACCATAATACTGAGCGAGAGTAATACTTTTTACACAGGGTGTAATAGTAAATTTTATAATTTATCTGAAACGTTTGCCCTTCAAGTTGCGGAAAAGTAGTTTGAGCATCTAAAACTTTAAAGATAGGTGATGGTAATGGCTGTTGTAGAAGTAAGTATAATACCGGTAGGGACACCGTCCGCAAGCCTGAGCGAATTTGTGGCAGGATGTTTGGAAATCCTTAAAAACACCCCGGGGGTTACCTATCAGCTTAATCCTATGGGTACTGTCATCGAAGGGGATATGGACCATGTTTTGGAGGTAATCAGCCGTATGCATGAGCACCCTTTCACAAAGGGTGTCGGTAGAGTGGTGACCACCATTCGTATCGACGACCGACGGGACAAAACATTGACAATGGCAGGAAAAATAGCCGCAGTTGAGGCTAGGCTTGCCAGACAGGGGTAGTTTTTTAGGTGAAATATTTTATTGAGCTATTAAATAGCTTGAAGCGGGGGGTGGTCGCTCCCGTTTACCTTTTTTACGGGGAAGAAACTTACTTGCGAGAGCAGGCTGTTTCTTATTTTAAAAAGTCTCTAATCCAAGATGGCGCATCGGGCCTAAATTATGACTTGATGGATGGTGAAGCAGTCACCCCGGCGGATATTGTAGCAAGGGCGGAAACATTTCCTATCTTTTCCAATAAGCGCCTAGTAGTGGTAAGAGACCCGGCTTTATTTAAAGGTTCCAGGCAAGCCGCCAGGGATGTCGGAAAAGCGCAGGGGGAAGTGAAAACGTCAGGAAAAGAGCGGTTGCTGCTTGACTATCTCAAAGACCCGCTGACCTCTACCTGTCTTATTTTTACCACCGGCGAACCGGTGGATAAACGTAAAAAATTGTTTCAGCTGATCAAAAAAAAGGGGCGGGCAATTGATTTTACCTACCTGAGCCGAGGGGACTTGGCCCGCTGGTTGGCGCAGAAGGCTAGGGCGGCAGACAAGCAGTTTACGCCGGAGGCGGCGGGCGCCTTTCTTGATTCCGCCGGCCCGTCACTGCAAAAACTAGTGATGGAGCTGGACAAGTTATTCAACTACACAATGGGGTCCAAAGTAATTGCTCTGGAAGATGTAAGCGGGGTATGCCTTCCCAGGATTGAGGATAATATATTTGCGATTGTTGATTCTCTGGGAAATAAGTGCTGTAGGGAAGCGCTAAGTGGCATCAAGGAAATGTTGGCCGCAAAAGAACCCCCTCAACGACTGCTCTTAATGATCTCCAGACAATTTCGCCTGCTATTGCAGATACAAGATTTGATTGAACGAGGCTACCAGGCCAGGGAAATCTCAGCGCGGCTGAAAATGCCCCCATATGTCTTTAAAAAAATGGCTACTCAGTGCGAAAATTTCGATCGCAGCCAGCTGGTAGACGCCCTGGAAGCACTGCTGGAACTGGATTCTGCGGTAAAATCTGGGAGGCGGCAGTTTTATCCGGCGTTAGAGACTTACTTGTTAAAGCTTTGCAGCTAATTAAAAAACATAAAACCACCCTCACTTAAAATGGGTGGTTTGTTATTTGCCTTTTAGTTTATTGTACTTTAAGTTTGTTGAATTTCTTAGTCAGGCGTGATTTTTTACGAGCTGCTGCATTTTTATGTAAAATGCCTTTCGTAACGGCCTTATCTAACGCTTGCACGGCAGTACGAAGCTTTTGATTAGCTTCTTCCAGGTTGGCCGCACTCATGGCTCCTTCAAACTTTCTGATGGTGGTCCGTAGAGCCGACTTGATCCGGACGTTTCTTAATGTCCGCATACGGATAACTTCGACCCTTTTTGCTGCTGATTTAATGTTTGGCATATCCTTCTCACCCCCTAACGGCAACAATTTTATCACGCTCAATAAAAAAACGCAAGCGCCACTGTATATACTTTAATTTTTCGGGTAAAGCTATTCATAATTGAAAAAGATAGGGGGTGAATAATAATGCAATGGCTTGGTTTAGTGATTAGGTTTGTTGTTTCAGCACTTGTTCTGATTGTAGTAAGCTGGCTCTCACCCGGATTTGTGGTGAGCGGGGGATTCGTAGGGGCTTTAATCGCTGCAGTAGTGATTGCGGTGTTGGGCTATATTGCTGAAGCCCTCCTGGGTGAACGTATTTCACCTCAGAACAGGGGCCTGGTAGGCTTTATTACGGCTGCAGTCGTGATTTACCTGGCCCAGTTTATTATACCCAGCCTGCTTAGTGTAAGCCTGGTGGGCGCTTTGATTTCCGCCTTTGTGATTGGACTAGTCGATGCCTTTGTACCGACTGTTTTACGCTGACCGGGGTAGTCCTCATAAACTCTTCCTCCAGGGCATAAAATTAGTACTCATGGAGGGAGGGTTTTTTATGTACATGGCGCCTACTACTCGTCGGATTCGCTACATACGTACCAGTCTAACCTGGCGGGGGTTAATATCAATAGCCGGAACCTTTTTAATCATGCTCTTAATTATCGCACAAGCATTTACAAGTTTCGAATTCTTTGCAACTTGTAAAAAAGCAGCCGGTAAAATTCCAGAAGTTGTTGTATCAGCGCTATACCAGGAGAAGCATCTGAATATCCTTATTAGTGTGGCGCCATTGTTGGGTTGGAGCAACTTTGCGAAAGATTTCCCTGGTGACAGTTCGATTAGAACTTTCTGGAGTTCACTTGGTGGTGCGATCCCGGTCAACCTTCTTAACCCTTCTTCCGTGCTCATGTCACAGGTGCCGGTACCGGCTTTACAAAAGCAGCCGGAAACGATTACGGTAAGCAGGTCGGGCACTTCCCTTCCAGGTAATGTAGACCCGCTGTGTCAAGCTTCTGTGTTACCCGGGGATAATATGGTTATTATCTATAACTCTCACTCCGGAGAGACATACAGTATGACTGACCGGGTGGAAAGGCTTGACGGTAGGCAAGGCGGAGTGGTTACCGTGGCCGCGGCATTGCAGGAAGCGCTAGAAAGCAAGTACGGGATTAAGACAGCACGGTCGGACCGGGTCCATGATCTAGAATACGACACCTCCTACCAAAAGTCGGAGCAAACAGCGAGAGAGATGCTGGCGGCTAGCCCTAGGGCCAGGGTCGTTTTTGATATCCATCGTGATTCCGCAAAGACACGTGAGCAGAGTGTAGTGCAAGTTAACGGCCAAGACGCAGCCCCGCTTCTTTTTATTATCGGTTCCGGAGGCCGCAAACCCCTAGCCGGGTGGCGGCAAAATCATGCTTTTGCAACTAAACTCTCAGCAAAAACCAATGAGTTGTACCCGGGGCTTTCCCTGGGTGTCAGAGTGCAAAACGACCATTATAACCAGTTTCTTCATCCTCATGCGGTGGTGGTGGAAGTGGGTACATCTAATAATTCAATCGAGGAAGCGGTGCGCTCCGCGGTCCTTTTTGCTGATGTAGTTGCCCGAGTGATTACGAAATAAAAAAACAGTTGATACCATAACAGTTCCCGTCAGATATCCATTACGAGGTGTTTTTGAGTGGG
>JAQVOX010000146.1 GCA_028702435.1 Desulfotomaculaceae bacterium
GTAACAACGTAGTAAACCGGATGATTAGCGCGGGACTCAAAGGGGTAGAGTTTATCGCGATAAACACTGACGCCCAGGCTCTTCATTTGGCGCAGGCCAATCAAAAAATTGAGGTTGGCATTAAATTGACTAAAGGCCTAGGCTCGGGTGGTAATCCCGAAATCGGGCAAAAAGCGGCTGAAGAGAGCCGGGATGAAATAATTGAGGCGATTAGTGGCGCTGATATGGTCTTTGTCACCTGTGGTATGGGTGGCGGCACAGGAACCGGAGCTGCGCCTATTGTAGCTGAGGTTGCAAAAGAGCTGGGCGCCCTGACTGTTGGAGTGGTGACCAAGCCATTCACTTTTGAAGGGCGTAAGCGTGCAAGCCAGGCAGAGAATGGTATTGATATTTTGAAAGCCAAGGTAGATACTCTCATTACTATTCCTAATGACCGTCTTTTGCAGGTTATCGACAAGCACACTTCAATTGTTGAAGCTTTTCGAATTGCAGATGACGTACTGCGCCAGGGTGTACAGGGGATTTCTGACTTGATTGCTGTTCCCGGTTTGATTAACCTGGACTTTGCCGATGTAAAGACCATTATGAGGGAAACCGGATCAGCATTGATGGGCATTGGCAGTGCAGTGGGGGATACCCGGGCTACTGATGCGGCCCGGGTAGCTATTTCCAGTCCGTTGTTAGAAACATCCATTGAGGGGGCTAGGGGGGTCCTTTTGAATATCACCGGAGGAACTTCACTGGGGCTCTTTGAAGTGAACGAGGCTGCAGAGATTATAGCCCAGGCTGCTGATCCGGAAGCTAATATCATCTTCGGAGCGGTAATAGATGAAAATATGGAAGAGGAAGTCAGAGTGACTGTTATTGCTACCGGATTTGACCATGTGAGCGACAAGAAGGAAACGGTAAAGCCTGATCTGGAAATTAAGCCATTTTCTCACCATGATGACTTGGATATACCTGCTTTTCTACGGAGACGATAAATACGAGATGACCCCTACCTTATATTAAATGGTAGGGGTTTTTTATTAATACCCGTTTTCTAACCGTACCTTCATTATATCTAGAAGACGAGCATCTTTTGGTTGTTAACAAGCCGGACCATATGTTAGTTCACCCATTAAGGCATGAGCCGGAGAACACACTAGCCAATGCTATTTTATATCATTATAATAATAAAGGTATTAATAGATTCTTGAAAAGGAGGGGAAATGATGGCGATGGAAAAAAAACACCGTCTTACCCAGATGGTAAGTTGCGCCGGGTGAGCGGCAAAACTTAGTCCTCAGGACTTGGCGCAGGTGCTGTGCCAGTTAGACCCTGTAAAAGATCCGGACCTGTTGGTCGGTTCTTCCACCTGTGATGATGCAGCCGTTTTTCGTCTGAAAGATGATATGGCGATTGTGCAAACTGTAGATTATTTTACACCGGTTGTTGATGACCCTTATACCTTTGGCTCAATTACTGCCGCCAACGCTTTGAGCGATATTTATGCTATGGGCGCAAAGCCGTTACTGGCACTAAATATCATTGGTTTTCCGGTCGAAGTTCTACCTTTAGAAGTACTTGTGGCAATATTGAAGGGTGGCGCCGACAAAATAAAAGAATCAGGGGCTCTTTTGGCCGGCGGCCACACTATTGAAGACAAAGAGCCTAAATACGGGCTGGCTGTAACCGGTTTGGTTCACCCTGATCGTATTGTCACCAATGCCGGCGCTCGGGTGGGAGATGCCCTCTTTTTGACTAAACCACTTGGTATCGGAATCGTGACCACAGCGATTAAGGGTGACCTGGCGGATCACGTAACTTACCAGGAAGCTGTTAACCTGATGGTCACTCTGAACGATCGGGCGGCCCGGGTTATGATCGAATCCAAAGCAAGCGCATGTACGGATGTGACTGGCTTTGGCCTGGTGGGCCATCTATACGAAATGGTGGCTGCTAGTGGTGTAGGCGCAAAACTGTGGCTAAGCAAAATACCGGTGCTGGAACAAGCTCGATCCCTTGCTGCTCTGGGTATGATCCCGGCAGGCGCTTACCGTAATCTGCAGTATCTTGATCAGATGCTAAAGTGGGAAAACGCCATTGAAGAAATTGATAAGCTTATTCTGGCAGACCCACAGACCTCTGGTGGTCTCCTGATCGCTATCCCCAAAGAACAGGTGGAAGTGGCCGTGAGGCTTTTTTCAGCGGCAGGATTAAACGGGTGCAAGATTGGTGAGGTCATAGAATCGACTTTTCCGCAGATTATAATAGAAAGATGTTAGGAAATAATTCCCATCACAAGCAAGACCCGACAAATTCTCAAGCCCTGGCAATGTATAATAAGGCCAGGGCTGTTATCATTTTACTAAACTGTCATAACTAATTAATTAAAGTAATAGAATGGTAGTATGTTTCTTAATATACGGTGCCAGATGATAGGGGTCGGGTTGTGGTGCTTTATACTGTTTATCTCGACCAGGTTTTTTTCGGAAACTTTATTATGAATTATATTATATTATGGGCTGCAGCAAAACTGGTCAGGACATCGGCTGGTAAAGGCCGTCTAGCTGCAGGCGCGGTAGTGGGGGCTTTTTATTCACTGGCTTTGTTTATCCCCGGAAATATTTTTCTATCGGCATGGTGTAAGGCATTTGCCTCGGTGATGATTACTGCAGTTACCTTTGCACCGCTACATCCAAAAAAATTCCTGGCATGTTTGGGTAGCTTTTATTTAACATCTTTTGTCCTTGGCGGGTTGGTTTTCGGTATGATTTTTTTTATACAGCCGGTTCGAGTTCTCGGCTTTAACAGTAACAGTTGGGCAAATCTTGAGTATTTCTGGCCAGGTCTAATTTTAGGAATTGTTGCTTTTGGGGTGGCAGGTAAGGGAATAGCAGCCTTGTTGCAGCAGCGGTTTTTTGAGAATTTTCTTAAAATTGTTATTCTAATCAAAGCACGGGGAGTTCAAGTCCAGGTAGATGCTATTCTCGATACGGGTAACCAACTTATTGATCCTATGACCAAACAAGCAGTGATCGTAGTAGAATATAGTGTTTTAAAGCCTCTTCTGCCTTCAGAATTGCAGGTCTATTATGAAGGGCCGGGAGAACCGGACGTGTGGCACATTCTTAGCGTAATGGGTGAGAGCCCGTGGAGATCACGTTTTGGTGTGGTTCCCTTCAGCTCTCTGGGTTGTACTAACGGATTGATGATCGGGTTTCGCCCGGACGAGGTGGTAATTACGCGCCAAGAACACCAAATACGGGTTAGCAGGGTTGTCATTGCCATTCATCATAACAAGATCGATCCCGGTAATTCATACCAAGCTTTGATGAACCCGCATCTTTTAGATAGATCATAAATCATTAAAAATATTACAGGTTAAGGATGATCTAGTGTGAGCTACTTCTGGCGTATAAAATGGAAAATAAATCTGGCGATTTTACGCTTTTTAATCTGGGTTGGTCACCGTCCCCGGATTTATTACGTCGGGAGCAGTGAGGCTTTGCCCCCCCCTTTAACCACTGACGAAGAGTCTTTCTTGATTAATCGTTTGGAGTCGGGGGATGGGGCGGTTAGGAGCGTACTTATTGAAAGGAACCTGCGACTGGTTGTTTATATTGCCCGTAAATTTGAAAACACCGGGGTAGGCATAGAAGATCTGGTTTCTATTGGAACCATTGGACTAATTAAGGCAGTAAATACTTTTGATCCGGTAAAAAAGATTAAGCTGGCTACATATGCATCCCGTTGCATAGAAAATGAAATTTTGATGTATTTGAGAAGGAATAATAAAACGCGCACCGAGGTGTCTTTTGATGAACCACTAAACATTGATTGGGATGGCAACGAGTTGCTGTTGTCCGATGTTTTGGGTACGGATAATGATGTTATTTACAAATACATAGAGGATGAGGTAGATAAAAAACTACTTTATCTTGCTTTGCAAAAACTTTCGGGCCGTGAGCGTAAGATCGTGGAACTGCGTTTTGGGCTGGAAAATGGAATGGAAAAAACCCAGAAAGAGGTGGCCGATCTTTTGGGAATATCCCAATCTTATATATCCAGGCTGGAAAAAAGGATCATCAAAAGGCTGCAAAAGGA
>JAQVOX010000147.1 GCA_028702435.1 Desulfotomaculaceae bacterium
TGACTACACCATAGCCTGACTCTCTAACTTCACCCAGCGCCTGGGCCACTTTATCGAATTCCCGCTTCGCCACGCTCAACTCGGTAACCAGTCTGAAAAGCTCTTTTTCCCCATCTATATCGAAACCTGACTCTTCGCTCAGGACCTGATAGAACAGCTCTGAAGAAGAGGTGATCTCAATGGAAGCGGAGCCGGTGCCCATATCCACGCTTCGTAAACTGACCTGCTCCACAAAATCACGATCTGCGAGATATTCTACTGCCCCGTCAATATCTCTCAGGCGGTGGATGTTTTGCAATGTCTCCCTGATGGATTCCTCAAATTTAGTGCGAAGCCAGTGCTTGTATTCCAAATTTTCCACCCAGGGCGGCAAGCTGATATTGACCTCATTAACTGGAAATTCGTATAGCAATTTCTCCAGGACGTTTAATATGTCGGCCTGGGACATCTGTAAACAATCAATTGGAAGTACCGGAACGTCATACTTTTCACTTAATTCAGCCGCCAGCTGGTTGGTTTCTTCCGAGTCCGGCTGGGTGGAATTAAATAGTAACAGGAAAGGACGGTTGAGATCCTTCATTTCCTCAATGACCTTTTCCTCAGCTTCAATATAATTTTCTCGGGGTATATCCGTAATCGAACCATCAGTGGTAACTACCAGGCCCATCGTCGAGTGTTCGGTAATTACCTTCCTGGTACCTATTTCAGCTGCTTCCTGAAAAGGAATCGGGTCCTCAAACCAGGGCGTGGATACCATACGGGGCTCATTTTCTTCCTCGTAGCCAAGGGCGCCTTCAACCCGGTATCCAACACAGTCCACCATACGCAATTTAACGTTTAAATTTGGAGTAATCTGAATTTCTACAGCCTCGTTCGGAATAAATTTTGGTTCGGTGGTCATGATCGTGCGCCCTGCCGCGCTTTGGGGCAATTCGTCTTTTGCTCGCTCCCGGTCATAAACATTTTCCATGTTAGGAAGCACCATTATTTCCATAAAGCGTTTAATAAAAGTGGATTTGCCGGTGCGAACGCCCCCTACCACACCGAGGTACAAGTCACCACCGGTGCGTTCAGCAATATCGCGAAAAATATCAGTCTTTTCCATGTTCACACTCCCTCCATCAGAAAGATTTATAAAAGGAACGCCTAAAAAGGCATATACATATCGGGCGCACACATCCCCTCCTCCACAAGAGAAAAATTAAAAATATTAAAACTTCGTCGTAGAACTTAATCCACGCCTATTTTTTCCAATAGCATACAATAATGATATATATATATGGAGTCCTTGAGGTGAATATAACCTAAAATATAAAAAACACAAAAAAATATCCATTATTTAGTATTAAAGCCTCCGGGTTGGTTTCAACCCCGGAGGCTTACCAAAGCATTTAGGTTATCTCTTTTTGATCAGCCTGACTGCCAGCCCGGCTACTTCTTCCATTTCCCCGGTACGGCCTCTGGTCATCAGGTTGTTGACAGCAACTTTGGGGGGAAGTGCCTCGAAGAGCACTTTATAAATCTGATCGGTAATAGGCATCTCCACATTATAGCCTGCCGTAAGCCGGTGGACAGCGCGTGTAGTACGGATACCTTCAACCACCATTTCAACTTGTTTCAGCGCTTCTGCCACAGTGTGTCCTTTGCCGATGGCAATTCCAGCTCGCCGGTTGCGGCTGTGCCCGCTCGTACAGGTGACAATCAGGTCACCTACCCCGGCAAGCCCGGCAAAGGTGAGTGGATTTGCGCCCATACTTACACCCAGGCGGGTAATTTCAGCCATACCCCGGGTCATCAGGGCAGCCCTGGTGTTGTCTCCAAGGCCAAGCCCCTCAGCAATGCCGGTGCCCAGCGCGATTATATTTTTTAACGCGCCGCCCAGCTCTACACCGGTCACATCAGGGTTGGTATAAACCCTGAAGGTCTCACCCATAAATAATTCCTGAACAAGCCCCGCGCTTTCCAGTTGAGAGGACGCCGCTACTATTGCCGTGGGAAGTTCCCTGCCTACTTCTTCAGCGTGGCTGGGGCCCGATAAGGTTACGTACCGTGCCAGCATTTCCGGACCGGCCTCTTCGGCAAAGGCTTCAGACAAGCGGCAAAGGCTTATTTCTTCGATACCTTTGGCAATATTTATATACAAAGAGCTGCGTTTTAGGAAAGGCAGGGAAAGGCGGACAGTTTCGCGAAAAGCGTGTGAAGGCACACCGTAAACAACAACTTCTGCTTTCCACAAGGCCTGTTCCAGATCCACCGTGGCCTCAATATTTGAAGGAATCCTCACTCCAGGCAGGTAATGACTATTTTCTCTGGTTTTATTTATTTCTTCAACCTGACCAGGACGCCGAGCCCAAATTTTTACCATATAGTATTTTTTAGCAAGAAGCGTTGCAATAGCCGTTGCCCAGCTCCCGGCGCCGATAATTCCGATTAACTTGCCCACAGGTCTACCCCCTATTGATATTCAAACATTTTAAAACCTTCTCTTTATCTTTGGCTCAGTTCCTGCCAGCAGTCTTTTAATGTTAGGAATATGCTTGTAAACGGCGAAAAAGGTGATAAAAAGACCAGCCGCAAGATATGGCCGTTCTAAATGAAAAGCCAGCATCAGGAACGGAATAGAAGAAACTGCCAGAATGGAAGCAACTGAAACATATTTAGTAATGCCCACGGCGGCAAGCCAGATTATAGCGACCAGAGCGCCTACCGGCGGGGAAATAGCCACGAGCACGCCAACGCCGGTGGCAACTAGCTTGCCACCTTTAAAGCCCAAAAACAAAGGCCAGCTGTGCCCGGCCAATACCGCCATACCGGATAAAGCTACTAGCAGAGGATCTCCATAGTACCTGGCCAGCATGATAGCCAGCGCTCCCTTGCCGAGGTCTCCGGTTAGGGCAATCACCCCCGCCACCGGCCCGGCATTACGCCAAACATTGGTCATGCCTACATTACCGCTGCCAGTTTTACGGATATCGATTCCTTTCCAGTAGAGAGCAATGAGATAGCTAAAGGGAATGGAGCCAATCAAATAACTAGCCAAGACAACCCAGACATATAGCATTTTTATAATTTATCCCCTTGATATAAATAATACACGATAAGTATGCTCATAGCGGAAGCCATAGCTTTTTACTTAATGGGATCTTTCCAGCTATAAGAGATTACTTTCTTCTTTTGAGCGCCTGCGCAGGCTAAACCAGATCGGTGTACCTTCAAATCCATAAGCTGCCCGGAACTGGTTTTCCAGATAGCGCCGGTAAGAGAAATGCATCAAGTTCGGTTCATTCACAAACAGGATAAATTTAGGCGGGCGGACACCGCTTTGGGTAGCGTACATGATCTTTAACCGCCTTGTCTTATCACCAGGCGGTGGGTTTTGTAAAATCGCTTCTTTCACCAGGCTGTTTATTTTGGGGGTGCTGATCCTGATAGAATGTTGCTCGGCAACAAAATCAACCAGTTCTAAAACCCTAAGCACTCGTTGCCCGGTCAGCGCCGAGATAAAAACAAGGGGCGCATACTGCATAAAGACTAACTGGCGCCGAATTTTTTCAGTGAAGCGGTTCATCGTCCGATCATCTTTTTTGACTAGGTCCCACTTGTTTACTACAATCACCGATGCTTTACCTGCTTCATGGGCATACCCGGCAATACGCTTGTCCTGTTCGGTGACTCCTTCATCGGCGTCAATCACTGTCAGAACCACGTCACTCCGGTCTACAGCCCGCAAGGCCCTAATTGTACTGTATTTTTCCGTAGTCCCCTCGATCTTACTTTTTCTGCGCATCCCGGCAGTATCAATAATGACATAATGTTTGTTTTCTTTTTCAAAGGGGGTATCAATAGCATCACGGGTGGTACCGGGGATATTGCTTACGATTACCCGCTCCTCTCCCAAAATAGCATTGACTAGGGAAGATTTACCGACATTGGGGCGGCCAATTACCGCTATTTTGATGGTATCGGTAGGGTATTCCTCTTCTTTTTCCGGTGGTAGTAATTTAACCAGCCGGTCCAGAAGGTCACCGGTGCTAAGGCCTTCTGCTGCAGAAACCGGAATCGGCTCCCCCAGTCCTAACCGGTAAAAAA
>JAQVOX010000148.1 GCA_028702435.1 Desulfotomaculaceae bacterium
CTGCTTTAACCCGCTTCACCTCTTCCTTGATGGCATTAAATTCCTGCACCTTCTTAAAGGCCAGCCACGCCGCCGCACCAATGGTGACGGGAAACATGAAGAAGGTGCAAGCGATTAGAATGGGGTAGCCGATTACCAACAAGACCACCTTTACCGCTGCGTTGCCGCTATTATAAACAGCTCTGACAAAATCAAAGATTTTACGGAAGATAATGTAGATGAGGCTGCTGCTGAGCAGGGTCCGGTTCTTAATATGTTTTGCCAGGGACAAAACCAGGACCAGACCGAGAGCGGCCAGCAGCAGTGTAACCGTAAATATCAATACCGGTTCATAAATCCCCAGCGTAAATATGATTACCAACCATATACCAGCCACGGCAAAACACAGCATAAGATTGATGTCACTTGGAAGCTTATCGAAGGAGTGTATATGAACATCCTGGTCCTCCGGTTTTCTGCCGGCAACAAATAACATAAAGATTAAGGCTATGGCTGCGACCAGCGCCAGACCGGCCATTTGATATAGATTCCTGGTTACCAGCTGCTTACCGGCCTGCCATTCCGCTATCCTGGGGCTTAAAAACTCCTCCGTAAAGGCAAAATAGATCACATCCTGCTGGGCTAATTGATAGATATCATTTGTAATCGCATGGTAGCGGAAGCTTTTACTTCCTTTAACTTCTTCCGGAAATATTTTTTGTTCGAAGCCGTCAAAGACCATATAAGCCGGAAAGGCTTTAAAATAATCTTTGGCCGGGCTGGGGCTGTTGGTAAATTCACTGTCGCCGCTTTTGGCGTAATAGACGAGTCCCTGGTACCCGTTCAACCGGTGCAAAGCTGTCCGGTAATTACGCAGGTCATCCTGAATTAATCTATCCTTCTCCTTTAAAATTTGATCAGCATAAGCTTCCCGGAAAACGCGGTAATTCTCCGCTCTATTCAAATTGGGGTTATAGGACCGTGAATTGTACCTGAAATCATTGTATAATCTATTTTCGGCGTTTTCAACATCCTTTGGCGTGATTGACCCGCCGTTTAGGATATTTTCCTCGCTCTCGTATTCTAATATTATCGCCTTCAGGCTCTGGAACACCCCACTGCTGACAGCCATATAATCACTGCTCAGGTAATAGCTGTCCTCAAAAGCGATGCCAGGGTTATAATCATGCAACCCCACCACATTGAAAACTATGGTTAAGCAGCCGGCAAAGCACAGGACAGTGATGATAAATGCGGCCACCTTGGCCGTCATTGAACGGCTAATATTTCTCCACCTTGTATCCAATTCCCCACACCACCTTCAAATATTTCGGTTCCTTCGGGTTGATCTCAATCTTTTCCCTGATCCGCCTGATATGGACGGCCACCGTGTTTTCGGCGCTGACGGCAGTTTCTTCCCAAACCTTTTCATAGATTTGATCTATGGAATAGACCCGGCCGGCGTTGGCCGTCAATAGCTTCAATATTTTGTACTGCACCGGGGTGAGCTTCACTTCCTCACCGTCCACCGTTACCTGCTTGGCCTCGTCATCCACCACCAGCCCGCCGCTTTTATAGAGATTGCTGTGGGCAGCCAGGCTGCCCAGGCTGGTGTAGCGCCTGAGCTGGGACTTGACCCTGGCGATCAATTCCAGCGGGTTAAAGGGCTTGGTGATATAATCGTCCGCCCCCATATTTAATCCCATAATCTTGTCGGTGTCCTCGGACTTGGCCGACAGCATGATCACCGGGATATTCTTGTCCTCCCGGATCTTGATCGTGGCCCTTAGGCCGTCCATCTCCGGCATCATGATATCCATAATAATCAGTTGGAGATCGTTTTCCTCCACCGCCCGCAGGGCTTCCAGCCCGTTGGTGGCTTTAATTACCTTATAGCCTTCATTTGTTAAATAGATTGTTATCGCTTCTAATATTTCCCGGTCGTCATCGCAGACTAGAATATTTATGACGTATCACTCCCATTTATCAAGTAGCACAAATTATATCACACCCCCAATTTTTTTCTTGGGGCTATGATACCAGCTAAATCTTACGATCATATGGGCATAATTCTTAAGAATTTCTTAAGATTAAAATCATGATAATTTAACAGTGGTTAACAATAGATATATGTGTACTGTGGTGATGAGTTCAAAAGGGGAAATTAATCACGGGGGCGTTCTTAATGAGGCCTCGCGGCGGCGATTCAGGCAGAGTGGTCATCAGCTGAAATAATTTTGTAAGCTCAGCAGGCTTGGTATATCCGCCGGCTGAGCTTTATTTCTTTGTGTTCCGTAAAAATATCCGTAACTAGACCATACAAAAAACCTGCTCTGAACGATTAGTCGCAAAGAAAATCAATGATCATGTCCCACACCTTGGGGTCAAAGTACCATCCACTATGTCCATGCTCGACCAATTCTAATCGTGCGTTTGGAATCAGGCCGGCAATCGCCCGCGGTACCTCCGGGGGGTTGCTGCCGTCATAGCGCCCGCCGAAAACAAGCGTTGCCGCTTTTATTTGCGGCAGGCGGTCAAAGGTATCGTGCTTTAATACCGCATTCACTTGATTGCCGAAACCTCGAATAAGCGCCGGGTCGGCTTGCATCGCGGCACTGGCGGCAATAGACTGCTGTTCAAATTTGGCAACGGCTTCCGGATTGGCTGCCGCCCAGTCTTCGTCCTGCCTGGTATCGGAAAGGCGCAGTTTCTCCAGCGTGGACATTTGCTCCAGCTTATCAATAACCACCGGGGCTCCATTTTTTTCCCCGGCATTGGTCACCCCAAGCACAAGTTTATCGACGGCCGCGGGATGGCGAAGCGCCAGTTCCTGAGCAACCATCCCGCCCATCGAGGCGCCGAGCACATGGTACCGCTCCCAGCCTAAAGCCGCCGCCAATCCGGCGGCATCATCAGCCATATCGGCTATAGTGAAGGGTTCTGCCGTACCGTCTGATTCCCCCAATCCGCGCGGATCGAAGGCAAGCACTGTAAAATGCCGGGGCAGCGGGGTATTAAAAATGCTTATCGGATTCTTTAAGTCGGCTCCTATACCGTGAATAAAAAGAACCTGTGGCCCCGCGCCACGCAGCTCATAGTGCAAATTAAGATCATTAACCTTTGCAAATCCCATAACCAATCACTCCTTCAGAAATATGTTGATTAAAATGCCGGGGTCCGGCATGGACGTATGCTCCCGGCGGGTGGCTTTATAAATTGCCAAGCCGTTAAGGGATGTCCAGAATACCAGAGCCAGTTCCTTCGGATCACCCGCGGTGATGGTACCTTCTTTCTGCCCGGCAGCAATAATTTTAGCCAGCTCTTGATAGGGCAGATCACGCTTTTCCTCAATCAACTTTTTTGCATCTTCCGGTATAGCCGTTGAATTTGTGGCTTGGGCGATTAAACGGCAGGTTTGCGTAAAGTCCTCGCTAGTTTCGATGGTGTAAAGCATCTGCTTGATGGCCATACTGATTTTTTCGTGCGGTGGCAGCGGCGTTTCCTTAAGCATCAGCACAGCTGCATTCATTTTATCCAGAGCATTCTTAATCAACTCCACATAAATATCCTCTTTAGACTTGTAGTAATGATAGATCAATCCCTGCGCCATCCCTACACCTTCCGCAATATCCCTGATCTTGGTGGCAAAAAGGCCTTTGTTCGCAAACTGATGCAGTGCTTCCGCTTGGATCTGCTTTATACGGTCTTCACGCATCTTTTCATTTTGCTGTTGATTTCTTGCCATGATTGACCACCCCCTATCTACATGCTAATTTGTTTGATTGAATTTACAATCAATAATATAGCTATGATTCTTTTCTGTCAATATAAATATACTTCTAATCGCGAGGTCATGGCTTTATCGCCAGGGTACAGGCCTATGTACAATTTGACTGAACCCCCAGCCGTTCCACCTCCAAATGCCGGCCTCCCGCACCCCGGGGTCTTCATAATTGCCTTCCACGACCACAAGCTCATTTGCGCCGTCCCCGTCTAGATCTGCAAGGCGGGCTTCATAATTGGGCGCATCCAGG
>JAQVOX010000033.1 GCA_028702435.1 Desulfotomaculaceae bacterium
TATAATATTGGTTAAAATTATTGATAATGGCAGCACTTCTCTAGGGAAGTAAATTTTTTTAATAAGCGCCCCATTTTGCACTATACTTGACGTACCCTGCATAATAGAATTGGAAATAAAATTCCATGGCAATAGGGCAACAAATAAAAACATAGTATAATTTTCTGTTTGTATCCTCATAACAAATGAAAAAACTACACTATATACAATGAGCATCAATAATGGATTAAAAAAAGTCCAAAAAAAACCGAGAATGGAACCTTTATATCGAGCCCTTAGCTCCTTTGCGACCAGATTTTTAAGCATTTCACGATATATATAAATTTCCTTTATTTGCTGCCACATAAAAAACGATTCCTCCATTTGTTACCAAGAATCAATTCTATTATTCAGACAACCCATAGTAATCACTTTTGCTTGGCATAAGGAGGGTTGGGTTACTCGGGACTGTTAACAACAGATGTTGTAATAACCGGAAGTGTCCTTAATGCCTCATAACTCTTCGCCAACTGAGGCGCCAGCTTATTAGCCTGCTCCAGCAAGTCTTGGGCTTCCTGCGTTCTGCCTTGCTTATCATATAGCAGGGCTAGCCAAAATGCTGCCTCTCCTTGATTCTTTTCATCCTTCAATGCTATCCACAAATTGGACTCGGATTTCCCCCATTCCCCTAGAAGATATTGGAAAGCACCCAGGTATAATTTCACACCTGGAGTCACTGACAACATAGGTGCTTCTCTCCAAAGATGCTTTTCCTGATCGTCTAAGCTGTCCACCTGAATTTGAATTTTGTTTTCTACATGATTAGCCTTATCAAAGTAATGTTTTGCTATCTTCGCATTTCCACTGACCAATTCATTGTATCCAATGATAAAACAAGTCCGGGCAAGCATCTCATACCATTGGCTTTGAAACGGTGCCAGAGTTACCGCTTTTTCAGCGTAACTCATAGCTTCTCCATAGTTCTTTTTCCCGCTATAGTATAGGCTTGCCAGATCGGCATACCGTTGCGGGTTATATTTACTTAATTCCACTGCCCTCACTGCCCTGTCCAAGGCTTCGTCAGTCTTTCCCTGCTGTAGGTAGATGCGGGCCAGGTTGCTCTGGTAGTCCGCTTTTAAGAGGTTATATGCAGCGGCCTTTTCCAATAACTCCACACCCTGGCTAATATTCTGCATTTGTATGTTTTTTACACCCTGCACAGCATAATTGCTAGCAGCAATCAGTGGTGATACCAACAGTATAATAATTATTGAAACTATTGAAGCACTGATTATTCCGGTATAGTTAGGTGAAACATATTTTTTACTCTTTTGGTCCTCAACCTTGATGTTGGAATATATCTGTAAGCCACTGATAAAACCAAACATCGTCCATAAAACTAAAGCAAGGGCTGAAAGTGAAAGGTTGAAATCAATGGCCGCGTGTAGTCCAATAGCCACAGCAACTATGGTAATTGTCCAGATCAAAAAACGTCTGTTTACATTTTCTTTGTTCCGGTGGTAGAGCTTGTGTGCCTTATACAAAAACAATACCCAAATCCCGATAATTACCATCAGCCCAAGGCTACCGGCCTCCACCATAATTTGAAAGTAATGGCCGTGGACTTCGCTGGAGTTATAAAAATAACTCTGATAAGCGCGATAGGCTTCTTGCCAGCCACCTCCGCCCCAGCCGGTTATGGGTCTCTCCTCGAACATCTTCAGGGCATCCTGGAAGAAATACATCCGCTCTGTGGCATTGCGCAGGCGGATTTCTTCGGCTAGCACCTTAACCGCCTCGCTGTGGCTGTTGATATAGACGCCGGCTCCGATACATCCGGCTACCACTATCGGCAGCGCAGCTGCCAGAACAGCATTTTTATGGACTGCGATCCACTGTAGCAGGCCCTTTCTTTCACCGAAGCGATACAAGGCCTGCGCAGCAAGCGCCAGAGCCAGCCCGGCAAAGATCCACAACCAGGCTATCCCCATTTGGCCGCCTGCAACACTGGAAAGAAACATCCATATAGCCAAAAACGCAGGTATGCTGATAAAAATAAAATTAAAAATTACCGGGAGCCTGTACTTTTTTGGTGTACCTATAATTAGAGGGATTAAAGCGACAGTAAAGACCAGAAAGCCGCCGTTAGATTTCGTACCAAGGAACACAGCGAAAATTAAAAAGTTGCCTATGGCATATAGATACTGCTTAACGTTAATCAAATTCAACCAAGCTGGGGTCTTAACTGCTGCCCCGGCAACTGTGTCCCTAATTTCGGCCGTTCCGGCCCTACCCCATAAGTATAGTCCGATAAAAGTCGCTGCTGCCAAATAGCTGGCCAGGGCATTGGGGTACTGGAAAGACGAATATATCCTCCCGCCCAGGAAGCCGTCATTAATATAAATAACCCCGGTCGCAGCACCCAGACCGGCCAGCGATACTCCAACAGCGCTTATATAAATGACATGCAACATGGTTACTATATCTGCCTCGTTCCTAACCAGTCGCGAGGACAGCCAATAAACCATAAAATACAGAGTGACTTTGACAACCTCGTCCACCGCCAGGCCATAGTTAACCGCCTGAAAGGCTGATATTATGTAAACTACCGGTAAGGCCAGGACCAGGTAATCCAGCGACTGAGTGAGAAACTTATTATCCTGCTTCGACCATTTCCATAGACAGGCAAACCAGAAAATGATCGCGGCAAAAATTAAAGCCCACTCCTGCTCAGGCTGAAAGAAAAGTCCCCTGAAATATGGAGGCAGGAACAGTAAAATCGCCAACCCCCAAAAGGCTACAGCATGGAGCGGATCGTAGGATCGCTTCTTATCCCTTGCAATAGCTTTAGGCACTATATTACAACTCCCCTAATTTAAACTATCAAGGTCTATTATATTGGAATAAAGTCAATAATTCTACACTTTCTAACAGAACTCCTTTATTCCTTTGCTTTATAAGTAGGAATGTTTATATATGACGTAACTATATTATAAAGGCCTTGCATAACCTGTTAATCTATTGCTTTTGAAAATTTTTTGTGTTAAAATAAGGACCATGTGAAGAAGTAAAAGTGTAATATGGGTATGGGGGTGTAGCTCAGTGGGAGAGCGCTTGACTCACATTCAAGAGGCCACTGGTTCGAAACCAGTCATCCCCACCAGTAAAAGCTAGGTTTCCGGGGTTTTGGATAAACAAAAAATAAGGTTTACACCAAAAGTTATGCCAACGGAGTTTTTGTTTTTACAACTAAACGCAAAAGTCAGGGCCGGAACCCTGGCGGTTATTATTGTTCATCCCCCTGCTATAATGGCAGGGCTTTTTAATTCGCTAAAATATATTACGTCAAGAGGTTTGAGCATTGAGAAAAAAAGATCGTAAATGGTTTTTGAGAAGAGTTAAGCAGGCTATCTATGATTTCGGCATGATTAAAGACGGCGACCGGGTGGTGGTAGGTTTTTCTGGAGGTAAGGACAGTGTTTGCCTACTGTATTCGCTTTACCTGCTCCGCCGTTTCCTTCCGGTCAAGTACGACCTGGCGGCAGTTTTTATTAAAATCGGTTGGCCAATGGATCTATCAGTATTGGAGAAGTTTTGCCGCTCTTTAAATATTCCTTTTTATGTAGTAGAAACGGAAATAGCCAAGATCGTCTTTGAGGACAGGGCAGATGGCAACCCCTGCGCAATCTGTGCGCACCTGCGCAAGGGCGCTCTGCATGGTAAAGTCCTGGAACTCGGCTTTAATAAGGTTGCTCTGGGTCACCACTTAGATGATGTAATAGAAACATTTTTCATGAGTATGATTTATACCGGGCAAATTCGCGTCTTTTCTCCGTTTACGTTTCTTGACCGTACCGGACTGACCATGATCAGACCTCTGGTATACCTTCCGGCAGAGGAAGTCGTTTCATTTGTACAGTTTGAACAACTGCCGTTTATCGCCAATCCTTGCCCGGCAAACGGCTTTACCAAAAGGGAGGTAATGAAAGAGCTTATCACGGACCTGGTCAAGCGCTTCCCTGATTTAAAGGCGCGTTTTCTCACCTCACTCCAAAACTTCGACCAGCGTAATTTATGGCCAATAAAAAAAGCATAAAAATGGGTGCAGTCACAATTTAGTGTAACAGAATACGGCGAATAATCATAAATTAAAATAAACCATTACCAGAGCAAACTTTACAGCTCATATAAGCTATAGAAATAATTTAGGAAAGGAGTTGTGAACAGCGTGTACCGCCTGCTTCCGCTATTTTTTATGCTCGCTGTCAGCCCTGAATCGGATAAAAGATTAGAGCAATTGACTTCTTTTATCACTGCTACTAAAGATACGGTAATGAATATCAGAAATGGTATCGAAACTTTCCACGCTGCCATGATGCCCTTCGTCAATAACCGGGAAACGGAAGAAAATAGTCCCCCGGCTCCATCACCGGAAATAGTAACAGATCAGCCACTAGACTAATTTTACCGTTCAAAATTCCAGTTTTCCCTACAGCCGGGTTAATCTATGATCACATCAGCCCGGCATTTTTTATTGGGAACAAAGAGAAAACCGCTTCACGAAGCATACTGACAGCTTCTAAGCGGTATATTTTTCAGTTTAAAAACTATGCTCTTTTTCTGTTATCCAGTTGATTCCACTTCAATATTTTTGGCATTTCACGAATAGGCTGTCTTTCCTCGGCAGGGGGATTTGAAGATAACGCCGCTTTTGTCGGCACTGCAGCAGATGAGGCCGGTTTTGTCGGTGTGACCGTAGGTTTCGGTACGGACCCCATAAATGATGACATCATGTTCATCATATTACCCAAATCAATACCCTGCCCTCCACCCAGCGCCCCCAGTAAACTGGTCAGCAAGGCCGGGTTTAGCCCCTGTCCGTCCTTCCCCCCGATACCTCCTAACATATTCAATAAAGCAGCGGGGTTTACGCCCTGACTGTTTGTGTTTGCGCCGCCCTGACTGCTAAGCATGCCGGATAGCATACTGGCCAGGTTGTTCAAAGACTGGTTATTTCCTGCGTTTTCAGGAGCGGGCGCAGAAACCGTGCCGGGCGCCACCGGCGCTGTTAACGGTTTCTGGATGTGTCCTCCTGAATTACCTTGCTGTCGTTTACCAATCAGGCTTAAGATACTGGTCAAATTTACTGAACAAATATAAATCAACATTGTTTCTTGATCTATTCCATATTTCGACTGAAGTTCCAACATTCTAACTACCGGTTCTTCCAGTAAAGCGTTTTTCTTTAACTCTTCCGTCAATCTAATCACCTCCACACATTACTGGAATCAAGTGGCTAAAACAAATCCGGCATATTCGGCAGGCTCATCCCCCCGGTCAGCTTGGTTACCTCATTCTTCAGCATTTGTCTCGACTCATCGATTGCTCTGTTGAATGCACTGGCAACCATCAATTCCAAGGCGTCAATATTGTCCGGCTTAAAGGCTTCGGGGCCAAATTTTACCCCCAGCACTTCCTGCCTGCCATTCATTACAATGCTAAATACTCCTTCACCCTCACTAATCTCAACGGTTTTTTTACTTAATTCCTGCTGTATTTTATGCATTTCAGTAATAATCGCACCCATATTATTCACTAAAAACATCCCCCCTTCTTTTTCGAGTTTTTTGCCGGCACAAAGACTCATTATTAAATATATTCACCATACAGTGAAAATGTTAATCACAGGCAAAAAAAAAGCTGTTTTGTCAACAGCTTTTTTGCCTTTTAATTACCTCCGGTGTTTATAGTTATCGTGACGGCCGTGCCTGCGCGTGCATTCCAGCTTGACATCGTCGATCTTTACCGTATTGGTGTTGTTGGCCCCTGGATTAAAGTTAAAGCGCACCATGATCGATTCAACACTTTCGTCCGTCATCGGTGCGGTAACCTGAACCTGGCTGTAGCCGTTATCCGGTATGCCCGCACTGGTCAGTGTTTCCGAGCCAATGCCAATCTGCATGCCGTATTCATCGAAATACACCACTTCAGCGGTCAGGGTGAAATTACTGTTATTGCCAAGGGCGTCTTCCTTAACCCAGAAAGACAGACGGTACTCGCAGTCGGCGGCAACTCCCTTGCGGATCATCTGAAACAGCGCTCCGGCTATCGCTGGATTTAGCAACCCTAATTCCGCAGCGTAAGAACCGGAATGAGACTGGCTGGTCTGGGCAACGTTGCTGCCGCCCCAAAAGATTGGGCTATACGGTCCGGCCCAGGCCTCAAAGCCGCCATCTTTAACCAAATTGCCGTGGGGCATTTCGTCTCTTGGCGGGCAGGTCTGCACATAAATCTCGCGTTCTTCCATCACCTTGGCAGTAAGCTGAACCAAGGCTGTCTGACGAACCCGGCTGGCCCGGTGGAGCTCCCAGCTTATATCCACATCGATATTACGAAACTCGACAAAAACATCATTTTTGTTATCTACTCGCCTGGGTTCATCTAATTCTTGCATTTTGGAGAAAGGGAGATCCTCGGACGTATGTCTAACTTCATTATTTTTATTAACATAAAATATCTGTTTGTGCAGGATGCCGCTAACGATTATTTTTTTAACAAACAAATCCCTATGCGGGTGGTGTTGGCCCTTATGCACCAAAACCCAGTCCCCGGAATGGGTTTCGTCTACAAATACCGGTGTGGCTTTCACATCTCGGACAGAGGCGACAATTTTATCAATCTTGATGGCCAGTTCAGGCAAAGTTAGAGTGCTGTCGATTACGGACTCCACATCTACCGATTCAATAACAAGCGGCAATCTAAGCTCAACACATCTGACCGGCTGTTCCTCAGCATAATAATATTGTTCAGGCATTCTATTTTTAAACCTCCTTTATTTTTTCTTTAGCCCATCGCTTCACAAGGGATATTGATCACCTGCCCGACATTAAGCACATCGGGGTTGGTTAACTGCGGGTTTGCGGCCTTAAGCATAGCCAACGTTACCCCTTTTGCCTGGGCAATCTTATAGAGAGTATCACCCGGTTTAATAGTATATTCCTCGTCTACGCAGGGAGTCGGCGTTGGCTCAACGGTCGGAGAAACTTCCTCGGGCACATACACATTTAGTTGCGATAATTCTGTTACAGTCGCCTTTACTTTCAGCACTGCCTCAGTGTGCAGATCTATCCCCTGCTGATCCACACTGACATATTCGGGAGTCACCTTAACGTTGGCCCTCATATCCGGGTGAGCATCAGGAACGACGACAAAGGTCCGGAAATTTAAGCGCTGGTGCAGGGCATGCACTGCCTGATTGGGTTTTGTACTAACGTAAATTACCTCAACATCACTGTATCCTCTGAGCAAAACTTTTTCCCTGAGGATATTGGTATCCGTCACTTCTGTTTTATCAATCCTGGCTTCCAGTACCTTCATTACATCCGGTTTTGGTTCAGGCACTTCAGTTGTTTCCCTGATCACCACCTGAGTTTCCCCGGCGCCGATCTCCCGGTCCACTTTTAACTTCTTCCTGGTATAGCCTTCCTCATCTCTTAGCCTAGTTGGGACATCCTCTAAGGTCCTTGTTTCAGAAACCCAAACAATGAGTTTAACAATAACGTCCGATGAAAGCGCCGGGTCGACTACCGGCTGGGTTTCGGCGTCTTCCACTACCGCCCGCACACAGACATTCATCCCGGGCTGGGCTTCAGGGACTTCCACAAAGTCGCTAAATCTGATGGTATGGTGTAAGTTATGGACAGACTGCTCCGGTGTCATTGACGCGTATAGAACCTGGATTGTTACCTCACCATCTACGATGACCTTGCCGGCAAGAACACGCTTGTCGGTAATTTCGGCATCAGCATCAGTTTCAAGGATTTTTTCTACTTCCGGCTTTTCTTCAGGCACTTCATATACATCACTGACTATCACCTGCTTGGTAACCTTGTCACCAACCATATGCTCGATAGTAATGTCCTGGGTTTCCAGAGCTTCGTTCCCGGATGGGGTCGAGATAAGTACCTCTAGTTCATCTACATCCGTAACTTTAGCAAAAACACTGAGCACAGCCGCCACATCAAACTTGCGCGGGTCTTTCTTACTGCGAGTTAGACTTACATCCTCCACAGTAAATTCGACCACATAATCCATCCCGGGCTCGGCGCCTGTTGCATCCACGAAGGTGGTAAATCTAACATCTCCGTGCATGGAGTGGACAGACTGGTCCGGTTTAAAGGCCACATACATTACTTGTAAAGTTAAGGTTCCATCAACAATAACCTTATCCGGGACAATGCTGACGCCTCTAACTTTGGCCGTTGCGTCTTTAGACAGGATTTTTTCTACATCCGGCTTGGCTTCAGGCACTTCGATTTGTCCTTTTACTACAGCTTGAACTCTATTTTCACCCTGGACCAGGTTGACCTTAAGCCGTTCGGTTTCATCCACATTGTTTTCCTCCTTTCAAAACTTTTCTGTACTAATATATGAAGGTGATCTATAAAAATGTGCAATAAAGGTAGCTAGATGTAAAGAAAACAAAAAAAAGAGGACCTGGGTCCTCTTCCTATTATTACTAGTTATTACATTATTTTTTTCGGTTACATAATTAGCCGATAAACATCTGTACAAACATTTTACCGTAAGGTCCCCCGCTAACCACACCAATGCCTACTTTGGTGTAGTATTGATTGAGAATGTTGGCGCGGTGCCCTGAGGAATTCATTAGATTAGTATGCGCAGAACTGACAGTGGGGGCCCCGGCCAGATTTTCCCCGGCATAACTATATTTTACTCCGGCCGCTCTCATCATATCGAATGGGGAACCATAAGTTGGTGAGGTATGACTGAAGTATCCTTTATCAATCATATCCTGAGCCTTCATTCTGGCCAGCTTAACCAGATTCAAGTCAATTTGCAGGGGACTTAACCCCACTTTAGCCCGTTCCTGATTCACCAGGACCAGCATATTCTGCTCATCAGCATTTAAACCGCTAACCGGCTGTGGATTAGTCGGTGTCGTTGGCGTAGTTGGTGTCGTTGGTGTAGTTGGCGTAGTCGGCGTTGTTGGTGTAGTTGGGGTAGTTGGGGTAGTCAGTTTTGAACTGCCGGTAAATATTATAAAAATATATTTAGACATACCCCTGGTGACAATTCCAATACCAACCAGGTCATATTTACTATTAAGAATTTCCTGCCGGCTAGTATTGATTAAAGAGGTGAAGGCTGATTTACTTGAATAGGCTTTGCTTTGAATACTACCCATATAATTGTATTTTGCCCCAGCACTTTTCAACATACCGGCAACACTACCGTATGTTGGTGAAAAATTGCCGTAGCTACCATTATATGCCATGTCCTGAGCTCTAATTCTGGCTATATTGAAAAGGGTAGCGTCAGCTGCTAGAGGGGCCTGGCCGGCGCCCTGACGGGCCTGATTAATCAGCCCTGCCAACTGCTGCTCATCAGAAGTAAGCGTAACACCGGCGGACGCTGCAGCCGGCGGAGTTGTACTGGCGAGGATAACAAAAGTGAATAGGAATAGGCCTGCTATCATTGTTAGTAGCAGTTTATTTAAACGGTATCGCATACATTTTCCCCTTTCTTTTCAGCCTCCGGGGTTAGCTGCCGGGTTCGGTAAAAGAAAACCCTACCCATATAAATCACCGCCGGCTTCAAAAACTTTTCAATCCTGGTGAAAAATTTTGACGTCACACAGATTAGTTTATGGGATTCACCCCTATAACTGGTTCCCCCGTACCCAAATAATATTTTTGAGATTCGGCTGACTGATGACTAAATTCTCATACAAGCTTGTACTAGTTTAATATACTAAAAAGTAGGCCACCTGGCAAAATGGGTAATTAAAGACCTTCCCTGGCATTTTTGCTTTTTCCTGGATTATACGGCCACATATCAAAACAAGCTAAAAATTAGAATAAGCTGTCAATATCAGGTTATTAGCTTCATTGATAAAATACCGCCGGCTACCCCATGCCGGGAATAAAAAAGGACCTTTCCGCTAATAGGAAAGGTCTTTAGATTTCTCCAGTAATAATGTTGTTTTATTTTTATTTTCTTTCTACGGTAATTGCACAATCCGGGCATGCCAACTGACAAACACCACAGGTAATGCAATTTTCATTCGCTATCACAGCCGGTGTCCCATAAACCCCGAGAACGTTAGCCCATTCCAGGGCTTTGCTCCGGCATTTGGCGATGCAAAGGCCACAGCCTTTGCAAAGGCCGGGGAAGAGAGTAAATGTGCCTTTTTCAAACTCCTGAGTAACACCTGTTAATTCCGCCGACATTTATTAATCGCCTCCTTATCCTGCCTTAGTTACCAGATCGATGCCGCGGTCGATTGCACTAAAGTTTAGTTCACGGAGTTTTGGCTGTTTCTCAAATTTGGCGCCTAGCTGCTTTTCAATAGCCAGCTTGGCACCCTCAACAGAGATTACACCTGTTGCTCCAACCACTGCACCCATAATGATAATGTTAAACACACGCGGGCTTAGCTCGTTTTTGGATATTTCCACTGCCGGTATCTCCAGGATTCTCTTTGCGTTTTTGGGCAGGTCTTCTGCCGACACATTGAGACTGGCATCATAAACGAAAGTTGTCTGCGGGCCAACATACTGTAAGGTCCTTGCCACAGCCCGCTCACTTAGGGCAACAACAATATCTCCCGTATTAAATTTGGGGGCCCCAATGGCTTCGTCGCTGATTTGTACGAAGGCTATTGATACACCTCCACGCTGTTCCACACCAAAGTTCGGTATATATAGACACTCTTTCCCTTCATCATTTGCGGCTGCCGCGATAATTTCAGCCACTGACTGTACACCCTGTCCGCCTTCGCCTGCCATAGCAATCTTAATCACTTTAGACATTATCCGATCCCTCCAGTAGGTACCTTGATCGATGTCTTAATCCCAAGTGGCTCCTTGGGATCCGGTACTTTAATCTCACCAACATTGTAATATTTAGTCATTTCTTTTTCAACAAAGTTTATTGTCTCCACATTATTGGTCCGCCAGTTAGTTGGGCAAGTAGACAGGCATTCCACAAAAGAAAAACCGTTACCGCTCATTTGGTTTTCAATCGCTCTCTTAATGTAATTCTTTAAAGGAACAGGCCTGGCCACAGAAGCACGGGCAACATAAGCGCCTTCTCTGGTGATCGCTGCCACCATTTCCGGCCCCTGACATGGATAACCGGTTGAATCCACATCACGTCCATACGGGGTGGTCTCGGTCTTCATGCCGGGAAGCGTAGTCGGAGCCATTTGCCCGCCGGTCATGCCATACTGGGCATTATTAACCAGGATGGCCGTAATTCTTTCATTCCTGGTGGCAGCGTTTACCAGGTGCTGTGAACCAATGGCATAGCCGCCGCCATCACCCATATAACCAATACAGATAAGGTCCGGATTGGCCCTCTTGATCCCGGTCATAACAGGGTTAGTGCGGCCGTGGTGGGTCTGGACGGTATCAACATTAAAGAAATCCCAGGCAAGCAGCGAGCAACCGATATCACAGCCAAACACCACCCGATCCTGGATATCTAGTTCGTCAATGGCCTGTCCAAGCGCTTTTAACACCAGGCCATGGCCACAGCCCGGGCAAAATTTATGGGGCTTTGTATCAACCCGCCAGGATTTAGGCATTGTAGGTTGTACTGACATTTGATTACCTCCTTTACTTTATGAAATATCCAGTATTACTCTTTGCATCTTAACTTGCAAGCATTGTCATAACCTTATCATAGATGTCTTCAGAATTAATTCCCACGCCAGGTTTAAATAGTGGTACCATTTCAGTGGTAATTCCATATGCCGCATATTTTAACAACTGGTCAAATTGTCCGTTAGCTGATTCGGCTACTAAAACCTTCTGAGCCCGGCTGAAAGTGTCGCGAAGTTCTTTTACCGGCAGCGGTCTCAAGGTAATGGGACGAAAATAACCGACCTTTAGCCCGCGCTCCCTAAGGTCTTTTACCGCGCTTTTTGCCGCCCGTGCCACAATCCCATGGGCGGTAACTACAATTTCTGCATTCTCACAACCAAATTGTTCACACTCGGCAATCTGGGGAGAAATTTTTTCAAAATCAGCAAACTGCTCTCCAAGCTCTTCGAATAGTTCTTCTTCCATATTAAAGATATTCCGCAGTTGGGTAGGAGGCCTGTCAACACCCGGCTTGCCGGGTTTCCCTACAAATTTGTAAGCTGGAACCATTTCGATACCCCGCACTTCCGGATCATAAATAGTAAGTGGTTCGCGCATTTTTGCCTGATAACCATCACCCAGCACAAATGTTGGAAAGCGATATTTCCAGGCAGTATTAAAGGCCTTGATTGTATAATCAAAAAGCTCCTGGTGGGTTGCCGTGGAGTAAACAATCCGTAATCCTTCCCCATTCCCCCCATGGGTAGTCAGATTTACTTCTTGCTGACTGTAAATAACGGTAGCTGAGGACGGGCCGCCTCGCTGCTGGACAATGGTAACAATCGGCAGACGCATCATTTCTGCCATCGATATAGGCTCCTGCATCAAGGTGTTTCCCGGACCGGATGTCGCCGTAAAAGCCTTCAAACCAGCCAGCACCCCACCGTTTGTTGTAAAACCGGCAGAAATCTCATCTTCAGTTTGGAGGAACCGCTTGTTGAACTTTGGAGCCATACGGGTCCAGTAGTGCATGATTTCATTCTGTGGGGTAATTGGGTAACCAAACATAATTTCGGCTTCAGATGCAACTGCGGCCCAGGCCACAACTTCATTGCCGGTTAAAAAAGCTCGCCTCTCTCCTTGGATCGGTTTTTCCGACATAAACCTGCACCTCCCTGCGACAAAAAATGTAGTGTGTCCAAGCCATTTTTAATACTATCATAGGGTGGAGATTTTAGCAAAAGGTAATTTTGATATTATAACTATCCATTCTATACCGGATAAACTTTGCCTCCCTGTCTGGCAATTTCAAGGTCCAGATTAAGCTTTTTAGCCATTTTCTCTTCCAGAAATTTAAAAGCAACCTGGGGGTAAAGAGCACAAGAAATAACATCCTCCTCTTTTTCCATGACAGCCGCGCACAGTTCTTTAGCGGCCGGCAACTCGGGCTTTAACATATCAGCCGGCCGGCAAGTGATCGGTTGCTCGTCACCAATAATCAACCGGCGGACCTCTTCGTTAATCGGCGCCGGGGGCTGCCCATAGTAACCGCGCATATACTGGATTGTTTCGCTGGTGTTCACTTTATACCGGCCAAGCAGCACGTTCATTACAGCCTGGGTGCCGACAATCTGACTGGTCGGGGTCACCAGGGGCGGGTAACCGAAGTCTTCGCGGACCCGGGGCAACTCCTCCAATACATCAGGGAGGCGGTGCAGGGCGTTCTGCTGACTGAGTTGTGAAATAAAGTTGGACATCATGCCGCCGGGAATCTGGTAGATCATGACATTGGTGTCCACACTCTTGGAAGCGACATCAAACTCAGTATACTGCTCGCGAACCCCTTTCCAGTAGTCGGCTATTTCGTTTAAAGCCCGGAAGTCAAAGCAGGGGTCATAGTCAGTACCCTGCAAAGACGCGCACATGGTTTCGATAGCAGGCTGGGAAGTTTGGAGACTCATAGTAGAAATGGCGCAATCTATGATATCGACACCTGCCTCAATAGCTTTTAAATAAGCCATCGCCCCCATACCGCTGGTATAGTGGCAGTGCAGTTGAATCGGGACCTTGATCCCGGCATCCTTCATGGCTTTCACGATTTCATAGGCCGGGTAAGGCGCCAGAATGCCGGCCATGTCTTTGATGCAGATCGAATGGGCGCCCATGCTCTCCAGGTTCTTAGCCACTTTAACGTAATATTCGGTATTGTGCACCGGACTGATGGTATACACAACGGTAGGTTGGGCATGGGCGCCTTCGGCAATGACTACTTCCATGGCCTTTTCTAAGTTTCTGACATCGTTTAGGGCATCAAAGATGCGAAAGATATCCATACCATTATCCACTGCTCTTTTGATAAACTCGGTCAGTACATCGTCAGCGTAATTCCGGTAGCCCACTACGTTCTGCCCGCGCAGGAGCATCTGCAGGGGAGTTTTAACACGGCGTCTGATTTCCTTAAGACGCTCCCAGGGATCGTCACCGCAAAAACGCATGCTGGTGTCAAAAGTAGCGCCACCCCACATTTCCAATGAATGAAAGCCAATAGCATCATGTTTTTCTAAAATAGGTATCATATGCTCGGTTTTCATCCGCGTGGCCAGTAGGGACTGGTGGCCGTCTCGCAGTGTAGTATCGGTAATTTTAATTTTCATTACATTCCCTCCATTTCTTTATTCAAAATAATACGGCCCTAACCAGTTCCTGCAACATTCGAAAGTTATTAGCAAAATCCTCCCCAATGCTAGCTAATCAATACCAGCGGGTCACCGCCATTAACAGCCTGTCCCTTTGTCACCTTGACTTCCTTAACAGTACCGGAAATATCGGCTTTAATTTGATTCTCCATCTTCATTGCTTCTAAAATAACCAAGATATCGCCAGGCTTGACCAAGTCGCCCGCTTTAACTTTAACGTCATTAATCATACCGGGCATGGGAGAAGTCACAGTACCGGCATCACCTAGAGTTAAGGAAAATTTGTTTGAGGCAGTTAATTGCGGTGGAACCGCCGAAAATAAAGGAGCTTGCGCCGGAGCTTGTGGTGGCGCTGGAGCGGAATTGCCGATCTCCTCCACTTCGACTTCATATATTTCATTGTTAACTTTTATTCGAAACTTTTTCACAGATTTCCTCCTAAAGAAAGTACCATTTACTCATCAGCGGATCTATACGTTTAGTGGCCGGCAGTTGTTCTTATTTCCCGGCCCAGCATAATTTCCATGATTCCGGCCTTTTTCCAGGTACTGCTGCTTTTAGACACCCTGGTAATGCGATAGGCCGGTCCCGATGGGTCGTTATAAACAGCAAGCGCTGCGGTAATAGCCGCCAGCACTTCCGGTCTAACTTTAACTCTGCCCGCTGTTTGCATCCGATACGCCCCTCCTTATGATCAGCACGGGATGTTGCCGTGCTTTTTTCTGGGCCTGGTTTCCTGTTTGGTGGAGAAGTTGTTCAAAGCATCAATGATGGTCGCCCGTGTGTCACGTGGGTCAATGACATCCGTTACATAGCCCCTGGCACTGGCAAAATACGGGTTGGAAAATTGGTCCTGGTAATCGGCAACTAATTTTTTCCGCATCTCCACCGGGTCTTTAGCTTGGGAGATCTCTTTATGATTGAGGATATTGACAGCGCCTTCCGGTCCCATCACAGCAATTTCCGCACTGGGCCAGGCATAAACCGCATCCGCGCGCAAGGAACTGCTGCACATGGCAATATAAGCGCCGCCGTAAGCTTTTCGCACAATAATGGTTATCTTTGGCACAGTGGCCTCAGAATATGCATAGATGATTTTCGCCCCATGCCGGATCACCCCACCATACTCCTGGTCAACACCGGGCAGGAAACCGGGAACATCCATGAAGGTAATGATGGGAATATTAAAGGCATCACAAAAACGAACAAAACGGGCAATCTTGTCAGAAACGTTAATATCTAGGCTGCCGGCCATGACACAGGGCTGATTGGCCACAATACCTGCTGACCGGCCGTCAAAGCGGGCAAATCCCACCACACCATTTTGAGCATAGTACGGTTGAACTTCCAGATACTGGCCACCATCAACTACACCGCGGATGATTTCGCGAATATCGTAGGCTTTATTCTGGTCTTCGGGAATAATCATCATTAAATCTTCCCGGCTGGTCAATGGTTCCTCAGAAGCAAATATAGGAGCCTCTTCCAGGTTATTGGAAGGAAGGTAACTAAGTAATGCACGAATAACACTCAGGCATTCAGCTTCGTTACCAGATATGAAATGAGCCACACCGCTTACCCGGTTATGAGTAGCGGCGCCACCCAGTGTTTCCATACTTACTTGCTCACCGGTGACCGCCTTGATCACCTGCGGTCCGGTAATGAACATCCGACTTATTCCGGAAACCATAAAAATAAAATCTGTAAGAGCGGGAGAATAAACGG
>JAQVOX010000149.1 GCA_028702435.1 Desulfotomaculaceae bacterium
TTTTTTAGGATGATTTTTGTTTAATCGCTTCTCTTTGCTATGTGAAGTTGTCAAGGAGCAATAATTTGGGAACTCTTACTAATACTGTCCAATATGTTTATCGACTTTCCGAGATACTACTAGATATTAACCTATTTTCTCCTGCATTTTGGATTTTATTCCTAACTATTATGGATAAAAACAACAATTGAGCAATAGATGTTTGGGTAGATGGGATATGTTTTCTCTATCATTTAACCATCTGTCTTTTTAACGTGCAATTAATAATAAGTTAATTAAAGGTTAACATAACCTTAACTTTTAATTAACAGGGCTATTGTATAGTGGGTTAAGGGAGTGATTTTAGTGATTTAAAAAAAGATCCCGCTGACCCGAAGTATATTAAAACGGTACATGGTGTTGGTTACCGTTTCCGGGAATTAGATTGAAAAATCTTGTGGCTAATGTATTTTTAGCCACTTCATCTATAGAAACACTTATAAGGGGGAGATTTGGTGCAAAGATCTAAAGTAGTGGCAGTTGTTTTGGTGTGCCTGGTCCTAATGGTCGCGCTGGCTGGCTGCGGCGAGCAGAACACCAAGCAGGAAGCGGCGAACACAAACCAGCAGTTGTCCGGTAATATTACCGCGGTTGGGTCGACTGCTATGCAGCCGCTGGCGGAACAGGCAGCAAATCAATTTATGACCAATAATCCGAATGTAAGAATAGTGGTACAGGGTGGCGGCAGCGGCACCGGTCTGACCCAGGTGTCACAGGGAGCGGCTGATATCGGCAATTCCGACATCTTTGCTGAAGAAAAAGACGGTATTGACGCTACTCAGCTGGTCGACCACCAGATCTGTGTGGTGGGTATGGCGGCAGTAGTAAACCCGGCCATCACGGTGGATAACCTGACCCAGCAGCAATTGATCGACATTTTTACGGGCAAGATTACTAACTGGCAGACTGTCGGCGGACCTGATCAGAAGATTGTGCTGGTAAACCGCCCGAAAGCTTCCGGCACACGGGCAACGTTCAAGAAATACGCGATTGCCGGGGCTGAGGAAGCAGCCGGCATTGAAGAAGACTCCTCCGGCACAGTCCGTAAAATCATTAAAGAAACGCCCGGAACGATCGGTTACCTGGCCTTGTCTTACCTGGACGGCAGCGTAAAGCCCGTCAGCATAGACGGTATGGCGCCCACCAAGGATAACATTACCACCGGCAAATACCCGGTATGGGCATACATGCACAGCTATACCAAGAGTCAGCCGGGGGGCGCGCTTGATGCCTTTTTAAAATACATGATGTCTGATGATGTCCAGAAGACCGTTGTTCCGGAACTCGGCTACATTCCGGAAACAGAAATGAAAATAACGCGGGATATCAGTGGCAATGTAAAAAATAAATAACAAATGACATATGAAGAGGGGGCGGGGTGGTAAACTACCGGCCCCTTTAGTTACTTTCTCTATTAGTAAACTAAAGCGATTCTGGGAAAAAGTGTTTTACGGGGGGGATTAATTTGAGCTCCAGTTATACGAAAACCTTTGACTTAACTGGATCTATTAGTAAGTTAATAAACCAAAAACAGAACTTCACGGATATTATTGCCCGTATTTGCTTGAATTCAGCCACCGATTCGCTCACTAACCTGCCCGGCAAAATTCTCTTGAAGCAGGAATTGCTCAGGCATATGGCTGAAAACCAAAAATTTAGTGTCATCCATGTAAAATTATACAAAAAGAAATATAAAGATAGATACAGCATTACCGGTGGAAAACACATCACCGTGTTAACCTCTAAAATTATTAAAAATACGGTAAGGAAATATGGTGGAAAGGAAGACTTTATCGCACATGTTAAAGGTGATGAATTTATCATAATTACTGAAAAGGAGCTCGCTGACACGATATGCAGGTCTGCCGTCAAGTGTTTCGACAGATTGATCAAACTAGCAGGCAATAAGTCGGAGAGCAAAAACAATAATAACCTGTTGGCTAGGCCGGAAGAAGGGAACCCATCTATATCCATGGCTATAATTGACTATGAAGCGGGGTAGAATAATAAAAATTTTACTTCCTGGGCGGGTTGAACCTGTCAAGAAAGCCTTTGGTTCATAAGTACAAGCCAAAGCTTTACAGCACTCAGGAAGTTGGCCGGCGTACTGCAAGAACTGGAAAATAAATGAACAATTCCGGCAGATAAGTGTGGCTGTGGAACGTGAGCAAGCGCAAATGGCCAGATCACTTTAGGCGAACACATTTTCCTGTTTGCCCTTTTGGTTTATTGTTGTAAATAATTCGAAGGGGAAGCTTCATTATTCGCTTCTGTTGTTTTTTCCAAATGCTTCAACTCGGTTTCAAGCCGGCGGATCCGTTTTACTTGTTTATACTGCCATATAAGTCCTAAAAACAGCATAATCAGTGCTCCGGATGCTGCCGAAACAAGGATGATCAACACCTTTGAAACCTCCTGAATCTGCCAGAATAAGAAGTAGATGTCCACTCTTTCGGTGTTCTGAATAGCAAAAATGGATACTATAAGTGCAAATACAATTACCATCACCAGAGAGACCTGGGCTTTAATCATAATCCTCTCCTTTCCCACTAACATTATCTTTTTGGCTACCGCCGTCCAGAAGCATGACTGTACTGGCGGCGGCCGTTATGCTCTGCCCCAGCTCGCCCCTGAGGTCGATATTCTGTGCCGCACAGCGGGTGTTGCCGCTCACCAGCCCATTATCTTCATTTATTACATCTACCGCTAAGGCCGGCGCTGTCAATAGCAACAGGGCCAATACAGCAAACGCCAGGCCCGGCAATTTCTTCCCTTTAAACAAGTGCTTAAACAAGTGTGCCGCCTCCTTTGGTAAAAATTATTTTAAAAAGTATATCATATTCTTAGCTAAAATAATACAAAATTAGGGATATATCCTGAATTGTCAAGTAAAAAAGACGGAAAAATACCTTTGCTATTGATTAATGAAAACCCCTCCAGTATTATTAAAAAAAGAGAGGTGCTGGTAATGAAATATCAATTTGAACTCAACGAGCAAGAGGCGCAGCCTGCTTTGACCATCAGGTCCAGGACGGCAGTTGAAAACCTGCCGAAGCTAATTGGAGAAGCTTACGGGAAAATTATGCGGTACATGGGCGAACTTGGTGAGCAGCCCGCCGGTGCGCCCTATACTGCCTATTTCAACATGGATATGCAGGACTTGGACGTGGAAATGGGTTTTCCTGTAGCCAAGACACTGCCCGGACAGGGTGAAGTAAAGGCCGGCGTAATTCCCGCAGGCAGGTATGTCACCTGTATGTATAAAGGGCCTTACAGTAAGATGGAAGAGCCCTATAATGAGATAAATAAGTGGATGGCGGAAAACGGCTATGAGCCATCGGGTATGAGCTATGAGTACTACTATAATTCACCTGAAGAGGCGCCTGAAAGCGAGATCCTGACCAAGATCGCCATTCCCTTAAAATAAAGGGCCAAGTAACATATTGGTTCAATTATGATCTCAAGAATAGTGGGGTGTTGATCAGGTGGACAAAACCGGGGAATGCGCAGGCGGGCAGCGCCGGGAGTTGGCGACCTTTGCCGGAGGATGCTTTTGGTGCATGGTGGCGCCCTTTGAGGATCTGGATGGCGTAGAGAGCGTGGTATCCGGCTATATGGGGGGACATGTGGAGCGCCCCACCTATGAACAGGTTTGCTCGGGTGATACCGGCCATTATGAAGTGGTGCAGGTCAGCTTTGACCCGGCTGTGCTGCCGTATGCCAGGCTTTTGGAAGAATACTGGCGGCAGATTGATCCCACCGATGCGGGGGGCCAGTTTTTTGACCGGGGAACTTCCTATAAAACCGTTATTTTCTACCATAATGAAGAGCAGCGGCGGGAGGCGGAGAAGTCTAAAATGGAGCTATCCGCCGGCGGCCGGTTTGACCGCCCCGTGGCCACAAAAATTCTGCCGGCGGCGGAGTTTTATCCC